>JADYYL010000273.1 GCA_020853655.1 Deltaproteobacteria bacterium | reverse complement strand
CGGGAGTGGTCTGACCTTCATTGAGCCAGAACACACCGAGCTTCTTCAGCTCCTCCTCCGAAAGCGGATCGGCTGCGCACGGATCGCACCAGCCCATGTCCCATGCATACTCGAGGAACACCGTTCGGCCGCCTTCCTTCTTGACCTGCTCCGTGAACATCGCCTTATAGAACGAGCCGAAGTCCTCCTTCACATAGAGCGGAATATCCATCCCCTCGGGAAGCTTCACCGTCCGATAGTTCGTCATCTCCACGCGGCCGGTCTTCGTCAAAGCGAAAACAAATAGCTCCTGGTCGCCATTCGCGTTCAACATTCCCAGTCGGATCGGCAACATGAACTTCGGCGACTCGAAGGCAATCTGCAGCGGACGGAGATAGGTGTAGCCGAGCTTGGATTGCTCTTCGAGATTCACCTTTGCAACGAAGAACCGATTCTTCTGCTTCACGTAGCTCTCGAGCACACGCGACGCGCCTTCCGGGATTTTGTATCCACCCTCGCGGAGGAACGTTTCGAGCCCATCGCTCTGTTCAGCAGAGAGAATCATGATGTCGTATTCGCCGACCGTATACTGCGCCTCGATCTTCACCCCGAGGTCTTTCGCCTTGGCTAGGACGCTCCGTGCAACACCGCCCGCTGCGGGCGCAGACATCCGCTCCATCATCATCCGCGGCTGGCACGGATCTTCGTCGAAATACTCGACGAGGCGCGGCGCCGTATACGCGTCGAGGTGCTCGATCAACGCGTTCTCCGCAACATTGATCTGGCCACGCTCGATGAAGGTCGGCACCGGAACAACGATCGCAAACTCTTTGAGATCGCCTTGGTAGTCGTTTGCCATGGTCAGCACCGTGCGATCACCATCTCGCACAAGCACGACCTTCGACGCCTTGTTGAACAGCTTCGTGTCGGCCTTGGCGACGTAGAATCCGCAGAACGCCGCGGCATCTCGAAGCGGCACGATCAGACAACACAACATCAACACAACGGTTCGCAGAGCCATAAACCCTTCCTTTGCTACAGTGGACTCGACACAATTCTCATCCGGCCACGCTTGGCGCGCCGATCATTCCCTTCGGATCACCCCATTGATACCGTCGCCCCTTCGAAACCCAATCGATGATTGGGACGAACGCAGAACAGATCACCAACGCATAGAGGAGTCCGTTCGGCTCGAAGAAACGAAAGCGAAAGACATAGGCGACTGCCGCAACTGAGAACGCAAATGCGATCCGGCCTGGGCGGGAGTCGGGCGTCGTCTTTGGATCGGAGATCATAAAGAACGCGAAGATCAACAGCGACCCGCTCGAGAGTTGATGCAATGGAATCTCCCAAGGATCGTTGAGCCAATACCCCCGCCCCAGCAACATCGCCCCGTAAAACAGCAAGAAAGCGAGCGTCACGTCGCTTCTCGCCGCGCGCGTGACCACGATGAGCCCGAGACCGGAAACAAGAAGCGCAAAGAGCGCGAAGCTCCCCCACTGTCCTGGGCTCACCCACGCCTCGCCAGTGATGACAATCGCAACAACGATACCGAAGTTCGTCGGATTGAAGATGTGCTTTCCGTTCGCACGAATAAGGAACTTGCTGAAAATGGTCACGGCGCTCGCGAGAAGCAGAACGAGGAGATAGTCCGACCGAAAAAGCAGAGCGAGCGACAAGCCCGAAATCATCGCGCTCTTCGGATCAAACGTCGGAAGTCGAAGCAGCCACGTCGCCAAGAGCTGAAATCCAACTGCGGAGGCAATCGAGATCGCAGCGCGGCTGGGAGTGACATCGAACTCAAGAATCGCGATTCCGTAGATCGCGAGGATCGAGAGGACCGCGATTTGATAGAAACGCGGATCACGGAGATGGGGACGACCGACCTCTCTCTTCGTGCTGTTCAAAGGATTCATGCGGAACACCTGCTCACGTGCGGAAAACGTGGTGGGCACAATGCGGTAGCGCATTGTCTCCCTGGTATAGGACGGCGGAAGGAAGGTGGTCCAGCGGAGAGAGATGAAGTTTACGATTCTTTTACGTCATCAACCCGCTTCGGGATCTCGAGAGAAAAATTTCGTTCGTCGTTGACGTTCAGAACGTGCCAGGTCAAGCGGCAGCGACGCGATGAGGCCGAAAGAGAGCGAGCGCCTCTGCAAGCGAGCCCGCAACGGGAAAGCCTTGGCGGGCGATAACTGAATGCGCCTGATGACCGTTCGGAACAAGAATACATTCGACGCCCAGCGCGCGGGCGACCTCTGCGTCGTGGTCCGTGTCACCGATCAGCACGGTCTCCGCAGGGGAATAGCCAAGGTGGCGGAACAACGCGCGGCCAAGTTCGAGTTTCCCGACGCCGCCCGCATCCCCAGCGCCCCACACCTCGCGGAAGTAGTGGCGAATGCCATGCGGCGCAATGCTCTCCTCAATGGCGTCATGCGGATAGGCGGAGAGAATCTGCTGAGAGTAGCCGCCGGAGTGAAACCATCGGAGAGCCTCTTCTGCTCCTTCGTGGAGGCCGATGGTCGAGGATTCTTTTGAGTAATGCGTGATGAACGATCGAAGCAGTTCGTTGTATCCGCGCTCGCTGAAATCAAAACCGAGATCTCTGTAGAACTCTTCGACCGGATGGCGAAACTTCTCCCGACACAGCTCAACGTCGACCGGCTCGATTCCCCATTCTCCAGCGAGGGTGTTGACGATGCCGTGACATGTCGGGAAATCGTTCAGTAACGTCCCGTTCCAGTCCCACAAGATATGTTGAATATTACGCCACATCGTCGGTGCGAGTGTCTATTCGTTCGATGACGATTGTTCCACTCCAGGGCGGAGAATGCGCCCGCTTCCACTTCTCGGCCGAACAGCGCCTTCCCGAGTCTTGAGATTGCCGTTCTGGAGTTGTCGCGCAATCGCATCGAGACGCTCGACGTCGATCTCTTCGACGTCGTCTTCAAGCTTCAGCTCGGCTGTCAGGCGTGGAGACCCGCGTAAGATCTGAGTCGGAATGCGGACGCGCTTCGACATGATTCTGCTTCCCAGTTTGCGATTCGATAAAACAGAGCAAACCGTGCAGCCGAGGGAGGGAAAACCGTCCCCCATATGTAGCAGGGTTCCTCCCTCTTTTTCAAAGTGGACTTCGCAAAAAACTCTCCAGCCACACCGATTGAGCCGACGGGAGGCGGGTGGTAGGGTCCTGGAATCGTTCATTCTGCGTTAAATCTTATCGATGCCGCGGTTCTGCCTCGACGGCGACGATGGACGATTCACGATTCCGACCCTCGGAGGCTCGCCCCGTCTATGTCTTTTTTCTCGAACTTTGTGGCCCCCGTTCTCGACCGTCTCGACTCAGAGATGATGCATGACCGAGCGGTTGATGCCCTGCACCTCCTTGAGGGCAGCGCCCCGGGTCGCGCGCTCATTCGAACCGTCGGGCAAGATACCCTCCGGGTGCATGACCCAAAACTCCAGGTCACCCTCGCCGGGATAAACTTTACCAACCCGCTCTGCGTAGCTGCCGGGTGGGATAAGCAAGCGCGCGCGGTTCGAGCACTTGGAGAGCTCGGATTTGCTGCAGTCGAGGTGGGCACGGTCGTCGAACAACCACAGCCTGGCAATCCGCGCCCGCGGCAAGGGATCATCGCACCTGGCGTGGCGATCAACTGCTATGGCTTCAACAGCGTTGGAATGGAGCAGTTTGGTCGAAACTTACGGCGATATGAGGATGTCTCGGTCCGCCTCGGCATTAACATTGGAAAGAACAAATCAATTGCGAACGAGCACGCCGCGGAAACTCACGGAACGCTCGCGCGCCGTTTCTGCCGAAGGGCGTCATACTTAACCATCAACGTCTCATCACCGAACACCCCGGGGCTTCGGGAACTTCAAGATCGTTCTGTCCTGACCGACATCGTTCAGGCCGTCGTGTCGGCCGTTGCGCAGGAGGGAGTGAGCACGCCGGTCTTCGTGAAGATCGCACCAGAGCTTGAACTCTCGGCGGTCGACGACGCGATCTCCGTCGCGCTGGACAACAAGCTTGCCGGCATTATCGCGACAAACACCACGAATAACGCCGATATTAAGGGCAAATACGGTACTCGTTGGCGTGAACAGATGGGCGGATTGAGCGGGAATGATGCGCAGTATCGTGCGCTTTCGACCTCGAAGCTCGCTCACATCTATCGCCAGACGAATGGCCGTCTGGAACTCATCGGGAGTGGGGGAGTCTTCGATGGCGCCACTGCGCTGGAGAAGATTTTCGCCGGCGCGAAGCTCGTTCAGGTGCTCACGGCGATTCGAGAGGTTGGCCCTCACGTCGCCAATCGGATCAACTCGGAGATCCTGTCGTGGATGGAGCGCGAGGGCGTGCGTTCACTTGCCGAAGTTGTCGGCTCCGAAACGCGCGGAGATCAAACCACCGCTTCGCTCGCACGCGGCATCAATACATAACGCCGAGCGGAACCCCGGAGTCGTCGAGAAAGAGAAATCGCACAAAGGCGATTCCGTCCCCCGGAATCTCTCGTGGAACGTCCGCTTCGAGAATGACGTCACTTCTTGATCTACTTCTCCCGCCCGCATCTCGCGCATAGAACGAAATGGGCTGGTTTGATTCGACGCTCACGAAGACATCGGCCCGGTCACGAAGCGACGCGAGTTCCCCTTCTGAAAGTTCGAGACGTAGCCACCCGGGTGATTTCAGCGCGGCCGGCACGATGCGGGGTGCCGCGTCGGGTCCGATTTGCGCCGACACGAAACACGCGCCTTCGTCTCGGCACCCCCACATCGGAAACTCGAGCGCGACACGAGATGCGCGACTTGCAAGCGCGGCGAGCGTCTTCGAGTCACTTCGCATCACGAGCGACATCCGCTTGGCCAACGGCGACGGCGAGACGAGCTGATACATCTCGTGCAGCTTGACCTGCCCGTCGAAACTTGGGGAGAGCAGTGGCCGCAGTGCCGACGAAAGCACGAGGGATGAAACCGTGAGGAGGGCCCAGCGCAGAGCAGACAGAGGAAGAAAAAAACTCGCTCCGCACAATACGGCAAGGAGCGCTGCCAAGCTGGACGCCACGTTCTTCATGACACGAAGAGTCTCGTCGGCCGGCAGAGACTCGAACACCTGACATCGAATGAGGGCCGCCGCGCACAGCAATCCCAGGCACAGCAACGCGCTTCTTCGGTGCAGGTTTCTAGAACCGTTCTTCGACATAGCTCACGTCAGCATGAAGATACTTTTCTTTCGACGGGAGCTTCACGGCGCTCATCCCAGGAAGCGGATGACCTCCAAATGAAGCGACGAGGGGATAGTTCCAACCTCGAAGGGCAAAGGCTGAATACGCGCACAACGACAACGCGTAGCATCCGATGACTATCTGTTGAGTGCGATTCCGCGCTCGAGTGGTCAGAAAGCTCATGCCCACTGCCGCGGCAAGAATCCCCGCGATGGAGCCATTGGCGATCGCGTAGCCGACATCGCCGGCGAGGTAGTTCGGCACAAGGCCGACCGTGATGATGAGCCCCGAACACAGGGTGATCCGTTGACCTCGGCTTCCGTGCCGAACAATGCAAACCGCTCCGACGATCAACGGCACAGCCACCAGCACACCAAACGAGTGCAACGCCGCGAGTTGATCGAGAACCATGAGCTGGACAACATCAACCCACTCGATCCCCGCGAGGCGGCGTCCGAGTAACGCGAACAGCGCCCCTTCCGTACTCGTTCCCTCCGGCAGCAGTCCGAGCATGGTCAACACTCGGCGGAATGCGAGCAACGGAGCCACGACGGCGCCAAGCAACAGGGCACCGCGCCAGAGGTTGCCAATACGCAGCGAGGCCACCACAGCCCGAGCGTTCCACGTCTGGAGGCGCGAGGACAGGAAGGTCAGGAGAAGAAATGGGAGGAACAGCAGAGCCGCGTGATAAAAGAGCGTCAAGAGTCCAGCAAGCAGTGCGAGGGCAAGATGCTGGGCATACGGCGAGCCGTGCTCGAAGAGTCGCGCGCGAAACGCGGCGCCAACGATGATTGCGCCAGTCGCAAAGCCGGCAAGGTGAGGGTTCGTCTCCCCAACGCTCCACAGGAACGGGAGGTGAAACAGCGAAATGACGACAGCGAATGTTCCAACGACGCCAGCTCGAGGCTGGTCTCTGTCTTCGGCCAGCTGCGAGGCCCCCCAAATCGCGGCGAGCCAAAAGAGCGCGTTGACACAAGCCCCGGCAGCGACCACCCCGAAGGGCCACAACCCCGAGAGGGCAAGCGAATAGAGGTTACGCTCAGCAGGCCAATCCGCGACGAGCCCCAATTGGGGTGCTCCAAGGAATGCGAGATACTGCGCGATATAGCGCGTGTCCTCACGGCCGATCGGAAATGGGCTCTCGCCTGACGACTCGAGGAAGAAGTTGTAGCCCTCCGGGTATTGCGACACGAATCGCACCCGCGACGCGCCGCTTCCGTCCGCAGTCCACAGCCAGGTCTGAAGTCCCACGGCGAGGATAATGAGAAGAACTCTGACATTCATCCGCAGAACATTTCACGAAAGCCGTCTCACGAAAACCACTACTCGCCCCGGATCGATCCGAGCGGGGAAATAAAAATGCGGGGTGCGAGCTCTCGCCCACACCCCGCCAGTCAGCACGGCAGTGACTGCGCGCTGCTGCTACTCCGCTTCGCGACGCTCCAAGAACCGGAAGCGTTGGATAAGGAGTCGACCGTTGCGTTCCAGATACGACGAGCCGACGATGATCGCGACGCCGAGCACCGCGAGGAATAACCACGGATTCATTGCATACAGCTCATAGGCGTAGCGCAGGTGAAAGACGATTCCACACGCAAAGCCCACGATACTCGCGGCGAGGAGCTCTCGATCGTTCTTCGTGAAGGCCGCCAACATGACAACCACCGAGCAGAGCACCATCAGGAACGAGCTCGCAACCCCACCGACATTGAACAGCTGTGATGCGCACGTCACAATCGCGATCCAAGCTGATGCAGTTCGATACGAGCGACCATTGCCGATCGCGAAGAACGACATCACCGCCATCACCACTGCCGTCGGCAGAAACGTGATGAGGAGTCGCACCTCATTCGGATTTCCGATCGTCACGTAAGCATCCCGCCCAAAGAACACCCCCTCTGCGAAGAAGACCCACGACAACACCGCCGAGATGATTCCAAAGAACTGGAGCGCCTGCGCCTGAGTCCGCTTCTCGCTCGAACTCGGGAAGATCGAGAAGAACAGTCCCGCGACCGTCGCGAATATCGCCGAGACGAAGATCTCGCCGATCGGATAGAGCACGAACTGCCGACCGATCAACACCGCGACCGGAGAGTAGGCGATGGCACGCACGATGGTGCCGTCGGTCGTGCGAAAAATCGCACTCTTCGAGAGCACCTTCAGGTCGATCAGCGAGATGGCGATGACGGCAATCATCGCCCCCGCGCCGAGGATACCGCCATCTCGCGTCGGCAACAGGAGCAATGCGTTCGCGCCGAGGAACAGAGCGGTGAGCAGCTTCGCCTCGGTTCGAGCGAGCGCCGAGAACCCGGCATAGGCCGTCCCCACGAGAATCGGCAGCGCCAGAGCGAACATGCCGAGAAGCCATGAGTTCGGGACGGGATTGACCGTAAACATTTCAGGCAACCCCGGCGTCGCTCCATAGATCGCAGCGATGAGGAAGCTCCCCAACGCCGCGAAGTGTGCCGGAAGGAACGAAGCGCTCACGCCGAACAGCGTTCGCGCCCCCTTATCCTCGCGGAGCCGGATACCACAGAACACACCGATTGCCGTGAGCGCGGCGGTGAATCCGAGAAACGACATGTATCGCGCAAAGCCATTCAGGCCCACCACGCCTTGGCCAGCGAACACCACGGCCGACGTCAGAAGAATGACCACCCCAAGCTTTCGCATGATCCCCGGTAGGCGACTCGCCCGCTCAAGTGCGAGTTGCTCCTCACTCCGTTCCGGCGCGGGGCGCTTCTGCAGAGGGGGGATCGCCGACTCGACGCCGGGCGCACTTTGCTTTTCTGACTCGAGACTTGCGGCCCCGAGTCGGGGTTGAAACTCAAATGACGATGCCTGCTTTGTCGTATCCATAGTCTCTTCTCTCGTTACTGCGTCCTGTCCTGAATGCACTTACGCCTTCGTTGACGTGCTCTCTTTCGCCCCGTCCTCGGCTTCGCGTTTCAGGAGCGTTCTCAATTCCGCTTCGAGCCTTTCGATGTCTTCTGCGGTTTCGAACTCCTCGGCGAGCTCATCAACCTCAACACTGGTGCTCTCGTACTGACCGAGCTTCATCTCCCACCGATCGAAGATGTCATCGATCTCGGTGATCAGACCGAGCTCGCCGAGTTGGCCCGCTTTCATCGCTTCCGCGCGATACTGGCGAGCGCTGAGCGTGTTCTTCTTCCGCTTCAGTTCCTGGATCCGTTCCTCGATAGTCTTCATGTCTTTTGAGAGCTGCGCCTCGACGCGAACGTGCTCGGCGATCTGTGAGCGGAGGTGCTCTTGCTCGCGCTCCGCTGTTCGTTTTCGCCTGAGGCACTCGAGCGCTTTCTCGCGATCGGCCGCGGATCGTACTGCGCGGTCCTCCCAACTCACGAGAATCTCGTCGAGTTCAAACACCCGACGTCGCATTTTCTCACCGTCTCTCCGTACTCGGTCGAGCTGAACGCGGGCCTTACTTCCGGCAACCTGCATCTCTCGAATCGCGCCGGTGACGAGCGCGTCATGGTTCTCGACTTGCGAAATGACCCAGTCGAAGCTCGAGGTCAGGGAGGTCGTCCAACGCTTCATAATGTTCATCGTGCATCTCCGAATGTTGTGTTTCAGGAGAGCGCCGCTCCCCATGAGTTCACCTTACGCAGCACCACAGAGAAACTCCCACACACATGCGTAACAATGTTTCGGCCTGTCGTTGTTAAGGCGGGCCCCGACCGCGAGAATTTCGAGCTTTATTAGGAAGATAAACACACCGAGGATCCGGCAATGACAAGGAGAGGAGATTCAGTTACATTGTTACTCTATGGCCCGCTCCGACTCTCTCCTTTCTCGCCACGAGACGTTTACTGCCGCTGCGGCGATAGCTGCCCATGCAAACGCGTCTTTCGATGGCTTTCGACAGCGCGACTTTCGCTTCGTGCTCGATCTCTTTTCGAATTGGGTGGAGAAGGCCTTCGTCGAGGGCGAGTTCGCCCTTCAGTCGACTCAAGTGAAGCGGTATCTCGAGTCATTGGTAGGGGAGGGGTTTGCGCGAGCAACTTCGCAAAAGGGGAACCCAGTCTACCGACTGACACGTCTCGGGTTGCTCGAGCTCCTCTCTCGTCTTTCTGACCGGGAGCGTGGCCATCGGCCGGAGCACTTCTTCTTCCTTGTCTACTTCCTGTCGAACTACGGTCCGAGGATTGCGGCGTTGATCAAGGCCGAGGGGAAGCAGTTTCCCCCGGCGCTCCGCCTTGAGATCGAAACCCTACTCGATTGTCGCGAGATTCTTCGCGCGGAGATCTCACGAGTCGATTTCGATCGAAAGCGCGTGCAGGAACGGATGGAGGAGGCGCTGAAGTCAGCGACGCTCGCGAAGAAGGTGCTCGCGCAGGGAGGGACGGTACAGGAAGCGGCGAAAGAGCTGGAGCGAATCCACCCCTACGAACTCAACAGCCAGAAGCCCCTCAGCGAACTGATCGCCCAGACGCCCAAAGACCTGGCCAAGTGGGAGCTTTGCGTCGGAAACGAACGGCGAGCGTTGCAGATCTGGAAGCCGGAAATCGCCATGATTGATGCCTATCGAAGTCAGCTCGAAGAGATTCAGAAACACCTCGCAGACTACGAGCGCGACGGTCGTTGATCTGCACGGCGCAGCGCCTTCTCAACGCTCTTGGAGAGCTCCGATCAAGTATCAGAGCTCACTTGTGGTTTGGCCACGATGCCGCGTTTCTCCAGCGCGTTGAGCGTGCGCTTCACGCGCAGGTCAAAGATCTCATTGCCGACTTCGATGAACTTGCGCAGCGGGTGGAGTGCGACGCCATTGAGCGTTGCCTTATCGGCTGCCACCCTTTCGCGATAGCGGACGAACGATGGCTCCAGCGCGAGTAACTGCGCGGTGAAGGCGAGTTCGTCATGAATCCCCTCCGCGTGTTCCGACAATCCGCGCTTCGCGAGCATCTCCCGAACTTCCGCGTAATTGTAGAACTCGCCCACGGCATGAAAGCGCGCCTTGCCGATTTTCTCCGCCGTCAGGGACTCGGCCGCTCGTGCCATGCCCTCCTGATTGCCACCGCTGTCACCGACGAAGACGATATCAGTGAAACCGTGAGCGCGCGCGCTCGCGCCAATATCATGGAGGACGGACTGAAACACATCCTCTCGAACGCTCACGGTGCCGGCATAGAGCATGTGCTCCGAGGCCGGGTAGATCGCGCCCTCCGGGACATAACGGACAACGGGGAAAACGAGCGCGTTGCCGAGCGCAGAAGCGATTCGCCGCGCGACCTCCTCGACGATAAAATTGTGCTTCCCGAGCGCCACGTAAGGCCCATTCTGCTCGATACCCCCCGTTGGGACGATCGCGACAGTGGAACCGCCTTTAATCGCGTCTCGAACCTCCATCCAAGTCAGCTCTTCGAGCATCACACTCTTGTGCGATGGAATCGGCCGAGGGGCATCGAGCGGCTGGGCACTGGCGCTTGCAACAAAGAGCAGAAGTGGAATGAGGAACTGCACTTTCAAACGCTATCCTCCGCGAAAAGATTCGCGATACAGTCGGGTGTTCACGAGCGCCCCTAACGGGCGGCATCCTGGGTTACATTGAAGGTATGGAATACTTCGGCATCGACTCGGACAACAAGTTTCTTGTACCGATTCTTTATTTCATGGACCCACGCCAACGGGTCTACTGGCTCTACTTGCTCACCAGCACGGTGGTGGCCGCAGCGATTTATCTGATCCAAAGGAGATCCGAAGCTCAGGGGGAGAACTCGGAGCAAGGTCTCCTTGAGTTTCTTGTGCCCCGATCGATTGTCAATCACCGCTCGGCTCGAACCGACTATATCTACTTCGTCCTCAACGCGATTCTCTATTCTTTCATCCTCGCGCCGTTCTTCTTTCTTTACACGGTCGTATCCGGACGAACGTTTCAAGCGCTTGCTGGCTATTTCGGGCAAGAACCCCCCGACCAACCGGCCTCGGCGTTGGCTACGCTCGCCTATACGGTGTGCGTTGCACTAGCGCTGGATTTTTCGCTGTTCATTGCACACTACATATTTCACCGGTTCCCGCTGCTCTGGCAGTTTCACAAAGTGCATCACTCTGCGCAGGTGATGACACCAATGACCGTGTATCGAATGCATCCCGTCGACGACATCGTCACGATCTCGTTCACCGTGGTTATCGGGGGATTGGTCGATTCGTTCTTCCGATTCTTCTTCATGCCAAACGTGACCCAAATCACAGTCTGGGGCCTCAATCTCCTCATTTTCGTGTTCTATATTGTGGGATACCACCTCCGACACTCTCACGTCTGGCTTTCCTATGGGCGGCGACTGAGCAACGTCCTCATCAGCCCGGCGCAACACCAGATCCATCACAGCAAAGCGGCGAAACACTGGGATAAAAACTTCGGGTTCATGCTGGCGATATGGGATCGCGCCTTTGGAACACTCTATGTTCCCAGGGAGAAAGAGCAGCTCGAATTTGGCATCGGCGAAGAGGAGGGGGAGTATTCAACAGTATTCCAGCTTTACTTCACGCCATTCCGGAAAGCTTACGGCATCGTGAGACAGCGGCTTCGACGTATACTCCGCGCTGGCTGATGTATACTCGGCGAGCATTGTGCTCAACGATGCAGATGCCCCTACGGCGACGTTTCGCCTTTGCGCTCGCGAGAAAGCAGCATTCGAGCCGAATCTTGCACCGACCGCTCTCCGGAAATCACCTTCACGACGGCTTCTGTGATCGGCATGGCGACGCCACGCTTTGTCGCAAGAGCAAGCACCTTGGGTGCCGCCTCGACTCCTTCCGCAACCTGGCCAAGCGAAGCGAGGATCTCGCCCAACGTCTCGCCCTTTCCTAAGCGAAGCCCGACGGTGCGATTTCGGCTGAGATCTCCCGTTGCCGTAAGCAACAGATCGCCCAGCCCGCTCAGACCAGAGACTGTTCGGCTCTCGCCTCCGAGTGCATCCGCGAGTCGGGCGATCTCCGCAAGCCCCCGGGTGATCAACGCTGCTCGAGCATTCGTGCCGCCGTCGAATCCATCGACCATGCCGACGGCCAACGCGATGACGTTCTTGACGGCACCACCCACTTCAACACCAACGACATCCGCAGTGGTGTAGACCCGGAAGGTTTCATGATGAAACGTCTCCGCCACTCGTTTCGCGGTCTGTTCGCTCCGAGAGGCGACTGTTACTGCCGTCGGCTTATTGCGAAGGACCTCGAGCGCAAAACTTGGGCCAGACAGGACGGCGACCCGATCCGCGTTACCGAGCACGTCTCCAACCACTTCACTCAAAAACCGAAATGAGCCGCCCTCAAGACCTTTTGCAGCGCTGACGATCGACGCAGCGGCAGCGTGTTCGCGCACACTCTCGCAGACCTCGCGGACGGCGAATGACGGGACAGCGATCACAATAGTTTGCGCGCCGTCGACAGCAGTGAGGAGATCGGTGGTCGCAACAAGTCCTGATGCGAGCGTCTCGCCGGGGAAGTATCGCGTATTCCGACCCACCGCGAGGTCCTGAATCTCGTCAGCGCTCTTTCCCCAGATCACAACCGAGTGTCCGGCGCGCCGGAGGTGGCTCGCAAGAGCGGTGCCCCAACTTCCACTGCCGAGAACGGCCACTTTCTGCACGGTCCGTGTCATGTTATCCATGAGTCAATGCGTTTCCATTCAGATTAGCGCAGAGAGCGAGGGGGCGACAAACCCTCGAATATAACGAGGGTTTCACGTTGCGGACCGTGTCTCTCCGCGCGCGATCATTCCCTCCGCGGCTTCGCATGATCGTCGTCATGCGGTTTTCGCGATCTCTCTGACAAAGAGGAAGGTTCATCCGCCTACTTGGGCAGCCCGCTCCTGTACCGCCAGAACTCATTGTGAGGAAATCCTATGTCCGTCGCTCGAAACGTCTCTCGTGCAGCCCTGATCGCCGCCGCGCTTTTCGGTGCGAGCTCATCTGTGTCGGCAGAACAGATCTTCGCGATCACCTCCGATAACGTTCTCCTACGCTTCGACTCCGCCACGCCGGAACTCGTCGTCTCACAAAAACCCGTGACCGGTCTTGGCTCGTCGGAGTTCATCCGCGCGATCGATGTTCGCCCGGAAAGTGG
>JADYYL010000272.1 GCA_020853655.1 Deltaproteobacteria bacterium | reverse complement strand
TTCGAGGGTATCGCTGAGTATTCGTGTCGCGCATTGGAGACGAAGGACCGGGCGGCATGGAGGGAGAATTTGCACAGCCATGTTCGAACGACCCTCAGTCGAGCAATCTTGGACGACAGTTGTGCCACGCGCGGAGTCTTGCGGGCGTTTGTCCTCTCGCCGGAACTGGAGGAAGGATTTCGTGATGCCGTGAGCGTGTGGGACGGACCTCCTCGCCCGCTGCCTCTCGAGCCGAACATCGAAGAGCAATTTCGGCGCAATGTTCAGCGGATGTTCCGACCCGTCGTCGAGCGGGGGGCGCTGCCCGTGGTGATCTTGTGCTCCGGCGAAGTTCGAGCCGCTGTGCATGAAGCGTTGCGGACGTATGATTTTCAAGGTGAATGGTACACCACCGTTGCGTTCGAGGAGCTGGGTAATCACGCCCGGACCGAGACCGTCGGGGTGATATCTTTATAGCAGAGCTCAAGTGTAAGAATGGACGAGTCAACACAATCTGAAACACCGCCGCAGTTGAAGGATCGCCTCGATTTGGGCGAGCACGTCCTTGCCACGCGCACGAGCGAGGCATCGGAGGGCGTCGACACCGCGGAGAAGAACGAGATCTACTTTTGGGCGCTTCGGCACCCGCTCTCTCCAAGCTCCCCAGGCGAGGAGCGGTTCCTTCAGCGACTGGCGATCATTCAAGAGCTTGCTCGGCAGACGCCGAACGAAACGACTGTTCCGCTCATCCGATTTTACGGTGTCGAAAAAAGCGGGCTTGCGTATGCGGTAACGGATTTCGTGCAGGGAATTCCGCTGCCAATGGTGGACGCGGATGTGGAGCTTCATGTGAAGCTCTTCCTCCGAGCTGTCGCTGCCGTTGCGTCTCTCCATCAGCGGGAGATCCTGCTCGGCGATATTTGCGAGGAAAGCTTTCTTGTTGAGCAGGACGCGTCAGTTCGACTCGTCGCTTTCCTCGGTTCGTTCGAGGTCGAGGCGCGCGGGACAGCGCAACTCCCACCGACGAGCACTCTGCCGTTTCTCTCCCCTGAGCAGCGCGGCGGAATGTCGAGCAATTTGACCTGCGATGTGTTTGCTCTCGGAATCCTCGGTTACCGCTTGTTCACGGGCCGATTTCCATTCGGGGAGCGGGTTCCGGTGAATGCCGCAGCGTTCGAAGAGTTGTTATCGGCCGCGCCATCGCCCAGCACTCTGCGCGCAGATCTCCCAATCTGGATCGACGATATCCTCGGCAGGTGCCTCGAGACGAATTCGACCGACCGATATCGTGACGCGGTGGCTCTCAGTGAAGCGCTTCGTCAGTCGAACGACCTGGGTTACGCCGTTGATGGGGGAGGTCGCTGGGCCAAACGGACTGTCATGGTGCGACCGAAGAGCGATGGCGTTCTTACGCAGCGCCCGATAGCGGAAGCGAATGAGTTTGCGGACAAAGAGAGCGAAGCGCCGGTTCAGAAAACTCCTCCCGCGAAGGCGCAGACCGGCACTTCACTGCCGGCCAAAGCGTTGTTGATCGCGGCTTCCGGCTTGGCCATCGGAGTGGTCGTCGCTGGGGTGCTTTTCGTCGGTGGACAAGGTGGAGGACTTTTCGGGAAGAGCACCTCGCAGTTTGACTGGAGTGATTTTGCGCCCCCCGAGTTGCAGCCGGTGCTGACGGATCTTCGTTCGTCGAGTGTCTCGGGCGAACAGAAGCTTGTTGCGCTGCGCACTCTTGCATCGAGCACGAACCCGGTCGCCTTTACGTTTCTGACGGAGGCGACGATGAGCGACCTTCCGCCTGAAGTGAAGACCGAATCGTATCGGTTGCTCGTGGAGAAACTTCGAGCGTTAAAGTTGACGCGAAGCGCGGACGTGCTGAATAACGCCATCAGCGCGGCAATCCAGCAGAGAATAGATCCGTCGAAAGTCCCGGCTTATCCATCGCTTCTGCGAGCTTGCGATATTTCGCTGCCGATTGAGGCACGCAAGGAGGCGATCCACAAAGCGTTTGCGGATGATAAACCAACGACGCTTCAATTGGCGGGCGCTCTTTCGATCGATGATACGAATCCGCAGCATTTCGTGCCCGTGCTTCGCCAACTCCTGACCTCTTCGGGTTCCGTCGGGGATCTGAGCGGAAAGGGTGTGGGCGCTCTGATCTTGTCCAATCGATTGCTGACCTTAACGTTTGACCGCGACATTCTCGCGATGCTGCCTTCTTTCTCGCCGCTCGACCTCGCTTGGGCGATGTCGAAGCTCGCGGAGACGGATAGTCCGCTGTTGTATGATCTCGCGACGGAGACCCTGAAGCGGAAGATCGTGCCGCCGTATCAGACTGTCTGCCTCAGCGCGTTGAATGATTCGGATCGGTTCGCCACGCCTCGCGCAGTTCGGGTAAGCCTGGTTCGCGCGGCACAAGGGCAAATATCGAGCAACGACGTTTCCACGCTGGCCGGTTGGCTCGACATCAGTGCGGAGCCAGCCTTGCTCGCGATTTGTGCCCTGACTTCGGAATCTCAGATAGCTCTCGAGGCGTTCGAGGCACTGTCCGTTCGGGCTCTTCGGACCGAGCCAGGGAACGCTCTTGTGACCTGGGCGATGAAGTCCTATCTCGATCATCGCGATAAGTTGGTGAAGCCAATTGGAATCCTTGCGCACAGCAAGATCGCGACGACGGATCAGGTGAATTTCGCGTTCGATCAGTTAATGCCCTATTCGGCATCGGGCACGCTTTTCGGTGCGATCACGAAATCGCGAGAGGCTCGATTAATTGAGGTCTCGATTCATCGCATGTCCGTGATTGTAGCGACGCAGGACCTCATTAAGTTGCTCGACTTCCCAGACAAGGCGGTCAAGATCGCGGCGATCGAGGGTCTGAAAGAGCGAAACGATATTACCGATCTGCAGCGAATCATCGCAGGTTACAAGAAAGAGACCGATGAAGAGGTTCGTGAGACCTATCGCAAAAACCTCTGGGTGATCTCTGATCGCGAACGGCGTGGAGTGAACTGATGTTTAGTCTTGAGCTTGAGTTCCACGATGGCGTCAGTCCGGTCGAAGTGATCTTCGTCCGTCGGGCTTTCGCAACGATTGGCAGTTCGAGCAATTCTCACGTGGTGATCGAAGGCGTCAACGAAGAGGTCCCTGAGTTGCGGATCACACGCGGCCTCGGGCGAACCTTCTCGTGCGAACTCATCCCCGTGGACGGCAGCTCCCTCGGAAAGAGCACGTATACATCGGAAACGGAAGTTGACCTTGGTGGGGTGAGCGCGCGGTTCATCTCGTTGGATATCGATCTTCAGGTCCTCGCGAACGAATCTCCTGACCAGGCCGGCGTGCGCGTGCTTCGCAAGGCGCTCACCGAAGAGTCGCCCACCTTCCCCGCGGTGGCAGCGCTCGGCGCCAATCCCGTATTCACCTCGTTCCCTCGGAATGATGGGCTGCTCATCGGTCGTTCGCGGAGCTGTGGGTTACGCCTTGATACCCCCGACGTCTCTGCTGAGCACGCCCGTATCGGACTAGAGAACGGAGTGTTTTGGGTCGAGGACGTGGGCAGCTCGAATGGGACATTCATCGGGCATCACGGCGGAGAACGCGTGAGTGGTCGCCGCACGCTGAGACGCGACGAGAAGGTCTGCATCGGGTCAGAGATCGTACTCGCCTGTTTTCTTTCTGAGCACGACATCGTCGGTGTTGAAGTCAAGGGGTACGCGGAGAAGCCGGTGTCACCGGCAACAAAGAGCTACCCCTGTGTCATCTCTGAGTCCGATTCTGTTCGACCTAACCGATTCACATTCGAGAAGAACAATCACGCTCTCGTGGGTCGTGATCCGGCGAGCGACATTTGGATCGCTGCGTCGCACATCTCGCGTACCCACGCCGAAGTCGCACTGCGTCCGGACGGGAAGATCGATGTGACGGATATGAGCAGCAACGGGACATTCTTGAATACCACTCGCCTTCCGCGAGGTATCCCCGTCACTCTCCCTGAGGGAGTCTCCGTGATTGACCTGAACAACGGACTCACGCTGGGAGTCTGCTTCTCGAAGGACGATGAGGTGCGGTTTCTCGAGGGGAACTTGGTCGACGCGAAGACGGCACTCGTCCAACAGGCGGTGATCGATGAGGCGAAGTCGCAGCGATTGCCGGGAGATCGAGTTCTCACCCCGCTTGAACAGGCTCAACTGGATCGCCAGCGTTCTGAGGTTGAGACAAAGAATTTTGAACGGCCTTCGCGGTATCCATGGAATCAGGACGCTGAGGGGGCAGGGGCTCGTTCATCCGTCGTTGAGACGGCGGTTGTAGCGGCGCTCCCAGCGATTCAGGAGACAAAGCCGGACGGAAGTGGATTTCAGCGGTTAATCGCTCGAGATTCCTGGGGGACGACCCCAAGGGGGGCGAGTAAGAAGTTTTCGGATTCCGGTGGTCGCACAATGGAATCTGAAGATGAGACCTCTCCCCGAGCAGAAGAGTCGGGAAATGAGCCGCTCTTGCTTTATGACGGAGTCAGTACTGGATTACCCAGCTGGGTATTCGTGCTGTGCGCGGTCTTTCTCGTGGCTATTATTGTTGCCGTGTTGTTGGTGGATTTTGGGTGAGTGAATGTCGCATGGCGCGTCACTCCGAAGTGACGCTCTTCGGCGCGCGTTTTCTTTTTTGGTGAGGTGTCGTTCCG
>JADYYL010000271.1 GCA_020853655.1 Deltaproteobacteria bacterium | reverse complement strand
CTCGATAACTTTCTCGCAAATCGCGCGAGCGCCGGTGGCATTACACCCTGCACCTGAGTCGGTATTAAAATCGAAAGCTCTTCGAGCTGCCCGCTTAGATACGGAATGTCGAAATCGGGATGAGAGCTAAAGATAGAGACGAGATCGTCCACATCCTTCGGCCGGGCGGCGACAAGCTTTGCAACGATCAAATCTTCAATCGTAATCATCGGCACCTTCGTACTGCCGAAATCGACAAGATTATTCTGCCCCCGCGTCAAAGCTTGCGCGGCGCCGAGGCGATTGGAGAGCAAGAAATCGATCCCGATTGCTCGCTTATCCTCCGGTTTCCGGCCCACGAAAACCTGCACTGGAGTCGACTTTGCCTCTATGGCGAACAGTGGACCACCGTCGAGATCTGCCTTTCTCAACTCGTGCGGTTTCAGTCCCATAGTTGTGATGATCTTCCGTGCGCTCGCCCGCGACTTGGGCTCGTCCCGCACTATAAAGTCTATGTCCGCCGTCAATCGCGGTTGATCGCGATACTGCGAAGCCGCGAGTCCGCCACAGAGGACGTATTCTAACTTTGCTTCTTGGATCAGGGATAACGCTTCGAAGAAGCGAGCCTGGATGTCGTAGATGTCACTCATGGCGCGACTTGCGAGCCGCGCTATCCACAAGCGCTCTGCCACTCGAGATGAATTTGAGAATCGGCGCGGCGCTCTCATACTGCGCCGCTCTCTCGCGAATCTTGAATGCCTCAAGTTCTCGACAGATCGCCGAGAGCAATGTCCACACATCCTGCTCCTTTCGAGGGGAGACGATCACTCTGTTCTTCTCCCTCCGCGTCCGAACAATCTTGTGTTCTCGCAAGCTCTCTACTGCGAGCTGCGCTGAGCGGATCTGAACTCCGGAGAGTTCGCTGAGCTCTCGAAGCGATAGTCCCCGATCGTGGTGATAGAGGGTCTCGATCAGCGCGACCTTCGCGCTCGAAGAGAAGATTTCCGGTAGGGTTAGGCTATGCATAATTGTATAAAAAATTATACGATTATATTACGCTAGGGAACCTCCGAAATCCAGAACTTTCCAACTCGATAATGTGTTGCAATTGTTCGGGATGTCCGTGAAGTCTGTCACGGCGCTTCGCCCTCTCCCCAACACCTTGCCTCAGCGACTCGGTGAAAACTTCTCAGCAAAACTCGGCGTTCTCCAGGTGCCAGATTGAGGAGCATTACTGCTGAATTATCTAGCAACTCTTCGGCGGAACGAAGTGTTGAACGCGCCGATTATATTTGTGCAACACCTCGTAGAACGCAGATTTCACTTAGTGGAGGCGCAGATGTACACGTTCGGTCAGATGTGCAATTCCACGGAGTTCATCAACCATCGCTCGCCTGTCGTTCGGTTACTAGTGCACCAACGGCAACACATCTTCGTTCCGCATAAGTCGGCGAAAAGTTCGTTTTTGTGCCTGCGGAGATCTTCGATGAACTCATGAGATTCCGACTTTCGGTGAAGGGAGAGATGAACCGGCCTTTCGACGTGCGGGAGAGTGTGCAGGGGGAATACGTTACGTCTGCGTCGGGGGTCTTGCTCCGCGCGAGCGCTGAGAGGCCCTGAGGAAGTGTGAGGGGAAAGAAGTGATACCAGATTCGGAGCGCAACCTATGAACCGAACTTCCCCGTGAGCCCATGCCCACGGGGTTTCGGTTGAGAACCTGTCGACTACGAGTTGAGCCGCACTGCCACCTCTTTGATGAACTCACGGGTGGACAGGGCGCGCTCCGGCTTCGAGGTCGCGAGCGGAATCAGGTCGCCGGTCATCTTGCCCTCGACGATCGTCCGAATCGTCGCAGCTTCGAGCCGGTCAGCGAAGTCACCGAGCTCTTCGTTCCCGTCGAGCTTGGCACGCTGGCGGAGAGCACCGCTCCACGCGAAGATGCTCGCCACCGAGTTCGTTGACGTTTCCTCACCGCGCAGATGAGCGCGATAGTGAGCCGTCACGGTCCCGTGCGCCGCCTCGAACTCCATGGCACCGGTCGGAGAGACGAGCACGCTCGTCATCAGACCGAGGCTCCCGAACGCCGACGCGACCAGATCGCTCCACACGTCGCCGTCGAAGTTCATCAGCGCGAGCACGAACCCACCGCTCACCTTCGGAAGACGCCCTGCGGCGTCATCGATCAGGAAGTAGGAATACGAGATCCCCTTCGCGTCGAGCTCCGCCTTCCGCGCTGAGACCACCTCATCGAAGATGGCCCGGAAGCGCGCATGGTAGGTTTGCGAGATCGTATCCTTCGTCGCAAACCAGAGCGGCTGTCCCACAGACAGCGCGTAGTTCACGCTCGCTTCAGCGAACGACCGAATCGACTCGTCCACGTTGAACGTGCCCATGATGACGCCGGGTCCGTTGAAGTCGTAGAGAGTCCTCCGAATCGGCTCGCCTCCATCCGCCGGCGTGAAGAGTATCTCCGCGGTGCCCGCGCCGGGCACCCGGATCTCCTGGCCGGAGTAGATGTCGCCGAACGCGTGACGTCCGATGGTGATCGGCTCCGTCCATCCCGGGATGTATGGCTTGATGCCCGGAACGAGGATCGGCGCCCGGAAGATCGTGCCGTCCAGAAAGCCGCGAATGGTCGCATTCGGGCTCTTCCACATCCTGCACAGCGAGTACTCCTTCACCCGGTCGGCGTTCGGAGTGATCGTTGCGCACTTGACGCCGACGCCGAGTTTCTTCGTCGCCGCAGCGAAGTCCCGAGTGACCTGATCCTCG
>JADYYL010000270.1 GCA_020853655.1 Deltaproteobacteria bacterium | reverse complement strand
TTTTCTGACACCATCTTGGTCCAGCGCAATGCGACTCTGATCCGAGCAAGGAGTTCGCCGACGCCGAATGGCTTCGTCAGATAGTCATTTGCTCCGTTATCAAGTGCGGCGATCTTATCTTCTTCATTCCCTCGCGCAGAGAGAACGATGATCGGTTTCGCACTCCATTCACGCAAACGCTTGGTCACTTCGATGCCGTCGATATCCGGCAGTCCTAAGTCCAGCAGGATAATGTCAGGATTATGGGACGCAGCGAGCCGGATTCCTTCCGTTCCGGTCTCTGCCTCATGAAGCTCGAAGTCATCGTCGGCAAGACTCGCGCGAAGGAAGCGCCGTATCGGCACTTCATCTTCGATCACCAAAATCTTTGTCCTGACTTTCATTCGACGCCTCCGGTGTCGAAGTCGGCGGGCACGTGCGGTGGGGTCTCCGTGACGGGACGAGCGACAGAGAATCGAGCCCCTCCCTCGGGCCGATTCTCGGCCTCAATCGTCCCGCCGAGGACCGTGAGTATAGCGCGCGAGATCGTCAAGCCAAGGCCGAATCCCTGCCCGCTCGCACTCCCTCGATACAATTTCTCGAATATCCTCTTCTCGTCTCCTTCATCAATACCCGGCCCACGGTCAGCCACCGTGATGACCACGCTTGACGAATGTCGGCGCGCCGTAATCTCGACGGGAGTGCCAACAGGCGTATGTTTTGCGGCATTCTCAAGAAGGTTGATCAGCACCTGCTCGAAAAGCAGCGCATCAAGCTTGACCAACGGGAGATCCGCTTCCACGCTCACACTGACCTCGCGCGCACCCAGCGATGTTCTCACTCTGCCAAGCGCAGACCCGATGAGCTCTTCGACGCTATTCCATTCAAGTGAAAGAGTGACTGAGCTTGATTCGAGACGAGTGATGTCCAGGATGTTGCCGAGGATCTTCGATAGCCGCTGTGCTTCTTCAACAATGGATGTTGCGAGTTCGCGTCGGGCGGTAGGATCCATCCCTTCCCGCTCCACAAGCGCACTGGCTGCGCCGGTAATGGACGCTAGTGGAGTTCGAAGATCGTGAGATACGGCACTGAGGAGGGTGCTCCGAAGCCTCTCTCGTTCGACTTCTAAGTGTGACCGGATCGATTCTTCGCGGCTTTGCAACCGCCCAAACGTTGCGGCGACTTGAAGGGAAAAAGCCTCACAGAGCAGTTCATCCTCGGCGCTCAGCGGCGCATCCCGGACCACAAGACCGAGCGCACCGACGCGGCTCTCGCCCGAGATGAGAGGAAGATACAACGCGACTGCTCCAGCGAGGGTATCTGTCCCCGATCCCGCCGGAAGTCCATGCTCTACCACCCAACGCGCGACGGCCTGCTCATTCTGCTCCAACTCAAATCCAGATTCGCTCGGGAAGGGGGTGTCGACGCTCTCGCCTTCCCCTTTCAAGAAGATGGCAACGTCACGACGGAACACTCGCCGCAATTTCTCGAGGACAACCCGAGCCGCGGTCTCGGCGTTTCGTGCGTCCGCGAGCCGTTGCGTCAGTTCGTAGAGGTGGGCAGTTCGGTTCTCGCGATCGACGGCAATCTTCGTCTGTGCGCGGATCTGCAGCGTGAGCGTGCTGAGCAAGGTCGACACAACGAGCATCGTCGCAAACGTCACCAGGTACTGCGCATCGGCGACAGCGAAGGTGAGCTGCGGTTCAACGAAAAAGAAATCGAACGCAGCGACGGTAGAGAAGGAAGCGGCGATGGCTTCTCCCGGGCCGTAGCGCGTCGATACCCATGCGACGCCGAGCAAATACACCATGATGATGTTCGCGAGGTCGAAGGTCGGATGGAGAACCTTGCCTAGGGCGGTACAGGCAATCGTCATGAGCGCAACGGCCAGCATCCCAGAGGAAGAGAAAGAGACACTCCTTGGCGCGTGTTTGACCGGCGTGCCCTCGGACGCCCCGCCCGAAACAACATACACGGCGATGTCGCCGCTGGCGCGGACAAGCTCGTCGACCACCGAGCCGAAGACCACCTCGCGCCATCTCGCCCGCAGGGGCTTTCCGACCACGATCGCCGACGCGTTCAGTTCATGCGCGACCGCCACGATCTCCGCAACGACGTCGCGAGCGCTCCGCACCATCACCCGCGCACCCAGTCGTTCCGCCAACTTCATTGCATCACGACCATGTTGCCGCTGACTCTCGGATAGCGAGGCATATCGAGGGCTCTCGACCGAAACCGCGATAAGCTCCGCGCGCACGGCGCTGGCCGCTCGGCTGGCCGCGCGAACGACACGGGAGGATAACGCGTTGGGGGCGATGCACACGACAAATCGCTCCGAGGTCGGCCAGCTCTCACGTACAAAATGTTCATCACGGTAGCTCAAAAGCTGCGCGTCAACTTGCTTTGCCGCATGGCGCAGTGCGAGCTCGCGGAGCGCAATGAGCTTCCCCTTCTGGAAGAAGTTCTGGAGCGCTTGCTCCACCTTATCCGCTGAATAGATTCGCCCTTCGCGGAGTCGAGCAATCAGCTCATCCGGGGGAATATCGACAACCTCGACCTCGTCCGCCGATTCGAGGAACACATCGGGGACCACTTCATGGATCGTGACACCGGTGATCCGACCGACAATATCCCGCAGGCTCTCAAAGTGCTGAACGTTGACGGTCGTCCAGACATCGATTCCCGAGGTGAGCAGTTCCTGAATATCTTGCCATCGCTTGGAATGACGAGAACCAGGAGCATTGGAATGGGCCAGTTCGTCAACCAGAACGACTTCAGGTTTCCTTGCGAGCGTCGCATCGATGTCGAGTTCGCGCAGAGTAATTCCCGAGTGAACAATGTCACGCGTCGGAATGCTTTCCATCTGGAGGGCGAGTTCTCGGGTCTCCGCTCGATTATGAGGCTCAACGTACCCGGCGACGATGTCTCTGCCGCGCTTCTTTGCCGCGATCGCATCGCTCAGCATGCCGTAGGTCTTTCCCACTCCAGCGGACATGCCGAGGTAGATCTTGCACCTGCCCCGAGATTCGGAGCCCTTCAAGCGGGCGAGCAGTGTGTCCGGATTAGGCCGAGCGGGCTTCAGTGTTCCTCCCGTTACGCTCAATCAGAGGTTGTTTTCGAAAACTGCTCATCGAGTTCAAGATTGACTCGGAGAACGTTCACGACGGGTTCACCGATAAAATGAAACACTCGCCGTTGCGAATGGCGCGCAACGATCTCCCGGACATCATTCTCCCGCAATCGGCGCACTCGCGCTACTCTCGCGACCTGATACTCTGCCGCCGCAAGCGAAATATGCGGATCCAGTCCGCTGCCCGAAGTCGTGACGAGGTCCACCGGGATCGGCGCGGGGTTCAGCGGGTCGAGCGCACGCAGGTCTGCAACGCGAGACTTGATTGCTTCATGCAGCGTTCCGTTCGTTGGGCCGAGGTTGGAACCGCTCGAAGCAGCCGCATTATAGGGATGGGGCGATGTCGCCGACGGTCGTCCTCGGAAATACTCAGGTGACGAGAACGGCTGCCCAATGAGCTCAGAGCCAACGACCTTGCCGTCGCGAACGATGAGACTGCCTTGTGCGTCGTGCTCGAAAACCGTGCCCGCTATCAGAGAGACCGCGAGCGGATAAATCACACCCGTGAGCACCGAGAGCAGAAGAAAGAGTTTGAGAGACGGAATA
>JADYYL010000269.1 GCA_020853655.1 Deltaproteobacteria bacterium | reverse complement strand
TTTGTCGGGTAGGCTGGGGAGTGAGATCGGATTATCGGATGTGTGGAGTCATCGAGTCGTCCTCGTTTGATTTTCCCCGGCGACGCTACGTGAGAGGTTTCGTACAAACCGCGATGTCATGACGCATTCGAGCAGCTCTCGACGCCATGAGGGTTCCGAGCGGTCAAGTAACAAGTTTGTCATCTTTTTTTCTTTGGTTGCCCGTGCAGAATTCAAAAGTGGTAAGAGGTTTCGGCCCCTTCGCGGAAAGTTTGTCCGCTCGCGGCAGTGAGGGATCGGACGACTGGTGCGCGACTGCCAATGCGCGTTCAACCGAGTTCTCCAAGCGATCTGTGGTGGGCAATCTTGGCCCCCGATGCTCCCCGTCTCAAACGACAACGAATCAATCTTTCTCGGACGAGCGCGGAGCGCTGGCGCTGTTTGCTGCGCTCATCCTCCTCGTCCTCGTCGGATTCATTGCGCTCTCAATAGACTCCGCTCGGCTTTCGTCTGCCACTGAAGAGAAGCGCAACACCGCGGATCAAGTCGCACTCGCCGCGCTCGAGACGTACTTCGACTACGACGTTGCGGAACAATCCCGTCCTCGCCGAACCCGTCCACCGCGACGCGGCCCGCAAGGTCCGCTCACCACCACATCGACGACAACCACGACCACAGATCCGTTCGCAACAACGACGACAACATCGACAACGACCTCCACGACAGTCGCAGGCTGCGCGACGAATCTGCAGTGCCAGCACCAGGTGAAGTTCAGCGCTGCGGTCGCACGGGCGGAACAGATCGGAGCGCAAAATACGCTGACCTCCCGAGATGGGGAGGCGCAGCTCTATGCAGGCGCACTCCGCACGAACACGGCCGATACGACTGGAAATGGCACGATTGCTTCGGGTCGTTGGTGGACCCGAAGCATCAGCGCATGTACGGCTTCCGCGGGTGCGGGAGGTACAAACGTCTGCCCTTGCGCTCACGATTTCAACACCGGTCCATGCTTTCAGGCGTGCGATCCGATCCTTGGTTGCAGGAGCCCCTATTCCGGTGGTTGGGACTCTCCATTTGCAAACGCGATGCGTGTGGTTCTCCGAACTGCCGGCGCGGGACAAGGTATTCGGAAAATCTTCGGAAGTTTGATCAGCGCCGCCGGGGATAACGAATGGCAGGTGCAAGGAAGTTCCACGTCGGGAACAAATGCGTCGACCGCGTTCGCGCTGCCGAAATACGGCGTCGTGATGGTGGACCTCTCCCGGAGCACAACCGTCGAAGACTACAACCGTGGCACGGGGAATCCGCCGCGCGCGTACCTTCCTTTCGAAGTCGAGTCGACAACGGACGATGGTGCTGGTGGGGAGGTGCGGGGCGCCGAGTATGCGTATCAGCTGGCAGTCGCGGCACCCGGATGCACGCCAGCCGGCGGGATCAATTCGTGCACGGTGCCTGGCGCATGTGCCTTCACCCCGGTCGATCAAACGAAGGCTCCAGGCGCACCGCTGAATGGCTATCAGCTTAGCTATGAACGACTCCTCGTCGGGAACATCGCGGACAATCCGATGGCGAACGAATACCGATGTTTCCAGGTGAGTCACCCCGGAGGCAGCTGGACGCAGAATCATCTCGTCGCGGTCGACGGCCCTGAACCGGAACCTCACGGGGAGTTCATCGCCTCGGCTAATCGCATTCTTCAAGAGTTCCAGGATCGAGGAAATCCGGCGGACCGGCTTTCGCTTATCGGCTTTGACGACGATTTTTCTCCGAATGGGCCGATCGCACTCCGTTCCTTCCCGAGGAACAGTCTTTACACAGGGGAGCCGGGAACATTCATCGATCCGACCCATCCCCAGTTCCAAGGCTTGGTCGACATGACAGCGAACGACGCGACAGGTCGCGCCCTTCGTGCGCAGAATTTGTTTGTCCCACGTTCGAATGCCGTCTCAGATCTTCCGATGGCGCTCCAGCATGCCTTCACGAAGATCGAAGTCGCGGTGCAAGGCCAGTTCAACCGCGTCGATCCGTTTGTCGTGCTCATCACCAACGGTCTCAGCGGATGCAGCCGCGGACCCGGCGGCGCCGCGGCAACGACGACTTGCCTCGGCACGCGCCCCATGCCTGCCGGATCCGGCTCGCTCGGAACATCAGCACCCGCCTATCAGAATCCGCTGTTCTACGAGCCTTCTTATAACAACCATGTCAACTCGTTGACGGAACTGCTCAGCCGAGAGGTCAACGGGCGGTATCGTGACACCGACGCGAAGTTCGTCGGGCTCCACGTGTTGTATGGAGGCCGCGATGTCGTGCCGCACTCGGTGTTGATTAAGGACATGCGAGCAGGTGCAGAGTCATGTCTCCGAGACGATGGCCTCCGACGACTGAGCTTCGTGAACACCCTTCGCGAGCCCATCCCGCAATATTACAGTGATTATCCCGGTGAATTTTTGCAGATCGGAATGGGATACACGCCGCGCAGCTACTCCTTGCCGGGCTTCTTCCTCTATCAGGCGACAGCGTCACTGCAGGGTTGGTTCGTGCCGCTCCGGGACCCGTGCCCACGCACATTCGGGTTTAACGGAGCAGTCCAGCAGCCTGACTGTACAGGCGAGGCAAACTGCAGTTGCGATCCTACCGATGCTTGGCCGAACCCTAATCCGGAGAAGTGTCCAAAGAGTGCGGTCGACCACATCTGCCGCACCTCGGCAAACCCAGGCCCCGATTATGCTGCTCCTCCTTTCATTGCAACAGATCCGGAATCTATGGTTTCGCGTACCGCCGCATGGGCGATTCGCGGTGTAACGAATCCACCGAATCTGATGGATTCAGATGGGCGGCTGCTGTGCGATCCGCAAGAGCGCACGATCGATACGCAGGTGGGAGATTTCGTGAAAGATTTGATGGAATCTCGACCTATCTATCTTGTAGAGTAGACGCATTCGAGGTGGTAGACGCGCGATGCGGTCACGAACTGCGCGCGCTCCGATCGGCAGTTCTCGCGCATACGATTCGACGAGTATGCTCGGAAAGTATCTTCGAGAGGAGTGGATTCCCCTGAGAATCTCGTTGTTGTGAAGTTGGGTTTTGTCTTGTTGTTGTATTGGTCTCTTTGAGCGGAGAAAGATGAAGGAGAAGCTCTCAGGTTTTCTCACTGTTCGACGTGCGCGTGAATTAAGGGATGGGAATTCGGAACGCGGCGTTGCAATGCTGGAGCTTGCCATCACGGCGCCGCTCCTGTTTCTGCTCGCGCTCGGCGTTTACGATCTCAGCCGGATGCTCATCATCCATCTTTCACTCACGCAGTTCGCGCGCGAAGGTGTGCGACTCGGAAGCTCCATGGTACTGCTTGAAGCGGGCCGCTTTTCCCTAACGGGTGGCAACTGCTACGACTATGAGTACAGCTCCTCCTGCGGATTCGCACCGACCCAACAAGATCTCTTAGAAACAATCTACGAACGGATCACGTCGTCGGTGGACCCGACAGACCCAACAAATCCTGCAAAATCACCCGTGCCGTGGGTAGATCGACCCACGTTATCCCTGGAAAGCGACTATGACTTCTCGGCAGATACGTTGACGTTTTCAATCTCCGCAGACTATCGGGGATTCCTCCCGCCGTTTGATGACCGAACGATACGAGTGCGCGCGTCGGGCCCATTTCTATAATGATTTGCCATGAATTCGACCATCACGGTCGAATTCATGGCGGGCTTCCGCATGGCGCCTTCCAGGCGCCCAGAAACTCGATCACCCGAGTGCTTCGTCGCACCCATCACCGCTCTCCCGCAACGTCGCATCAGCGCCTCCGCGACGACCATCACGGTCGATTTCTTGGCGGGCTTCCGCATCGCGCCTTCCAGGCGCCCAGAAACTCGATCACCCTAGTGCTTCGTTGCACCCCTCGCCGCTCGCCCGCAACATCGCATCAGCGCCTCCGCGTCGACCATCACGGTCGAATTCATGGCGGGCTTCCGCATCGCGCCTTCCAGGCGCCCAGAAACTCGATCACCCGAGTGCTTCGTTGCACCCATCGCCGCTCTCCCGCAACATCGCATCAGCGCCTCCGCGACGACCATCACGGTCGAATCACAATCTTCGCGCGCCTATCCTCGTGAGGAGTTAGTCGATCTTGAAGACCTGCTCGTCAACACGATCGAGCTTTGCCACATACTCAGCGACCTTTGGGCTGAGGCCCTCCAGGCGCGCTGTCGCGAGAGCCATGCCGCTCTCCGTTTCTTTGCGTGCGAGCTCGAAGTCCTTTTTCAAACTCGCCACATCAAGTTTCCCGGACTCAACCAACTTCGCTGTCTCACGGTAGGCATCCCGAAACGGAACTCCCTTCGCCACAAGTCGATTCGCCTCGTAGGTCGCGTACAGCTCTGGGTGCATACTCCGGGAAAGACGATCTCGATCAAACCTCAATCCCTCGATGATGAGACGGGCCATTCGAAGAACAGCCGCAGTCTCTGCAGCTCCCCGGAGGAACGGCTCCTTCGTGTACTGCAGATCTCGGTGGTAACTCGACGTGAGCTTCGCGGTGACCCACGCGAGTTCATCGCATGCGCCTCGAACTCGCGCGGCGCGACCGCGGAGCAACTCCACGACATCCGGATTGCGCTTCTGCGGCATGATCGATGACCCAGTGGTCAGATCATTAGGGAGTGAGATGAAGCCAAACTCCCGCGTCGCAAAGAGCATCACGTCGCACGCAAGCTTCTCAAATGCGGATGCGATGTCGACGCACCAACGAAGAAATTTGAGCTCGTAACGACCGCGGCTGTTATTGACATCGATGAAGCTGCGTTGAACTTCCGAGAACTCAAGCAGCTTTGCGGTCTTCTCTCGATCAATCGGAAGCGAGGTTCCAAATCCAGCTCCAGAGCCCAGCGGCTGACGATCGATGATGCTCGTCAGATGGAGGCCTTCGTCCACAAGCTCAAGGACAACCTCTTGGACGCTGTGGAGCCACATTCCGACGCTCGAGGGCATCGCCGGCTGCATATGCGTATAGCCCGGCATATCGATTGAGCCAGAGTCCTTAAACCTCGCCGAAAGAGCCTCCGCGATACCGAGAAGCGCATCGAGGACGAGTGCCACCTGGCGACGAAGATGCAATCGCGTTGCCAGAACGATCTGATCGTTGCGCGAGCGCGCGGTATGAATCCGTCGTCCCGGTTCGCCCAGCGACTCTGTCAAAGAGCCCTCAATAGCCGTGTGCACGTCTTCGAGCGCCGCAGGGATCTCGAAAGTGCCAGCCCGTCCGGATTCGAAGATCTCCTTCAACGCACCGAGGAGCGATCGAAGCTCGCTCTCTCCAAGCAACCCGCACGACGCGAGCATTCGAGCATGCGCTGCACTGCCCACGGCATCCGCACAGACGAGCTCTCTGTCCAGCACCGGGTCGTTTCCGACCGTGAGCTCGTGCATCACCTCGTTCAGCGCGCCGCCTTTATCCCAGAGCCTCGTAAATGCCATATGCGTGAATCTTGGAGAGAATGTTTATTCGAGTGATTTCACTACAAAAATTGGTCTGACCGGACCGAGAATGAGCCCTATCCCCCGGGAAAACAAAACATTTCCGCGCTGGTTCGTAAAGTTCGGCCCCAGTCCGTCGATTCCCTACACGTGGCGCTGGACCGCTACATCGGTCGAGGGATGAACCGTCGCAACCTGGGAAGGTGAAAGAAAATTCATGGCATTGAAGATCAACACAAATATTCCGTCGCTCCGAAGCGATCGCGAAATCTCCAAAAAAACAGCCGCACTCAACAAGAACTTCGAGAGCCTCGCGAGCGGCAAGCGAATCAATCGAGCGTCCGATGACCCAGCCGGACTCTCAATCGCACTGGCGTTGCAGACAAGCGCCTCTGTCTCGGACGTCGCACGGCGCAACATTAACGACGCGGTTTCTGCATCGAACATAGCCGAGGGGGCGATTAGCACCGCATCTGATATTAGTGCTCGGCTATCAGAACTTGCCTCGCAAGCATCGAATGGTGTGCTCTCTGACGAACAGCGCGAATCGTTAAATTCGGAGTTCAACGCCCTTCGCTCAGAACTCGATCGAATATCGCAGACAACCGAGTTCAACGGGCAGCAACTGCTCGGAGGCTCCGCGAACTTCGTTGTGCAGGCCGGCACTGACGGCTCTTCGAACTCACAAATATCCGTGCCGTTCCCGTCCGTAAGTGCGGCGGGCCTCGGTCTATCCTCGAATCTCTCCTCTCAGGCGAGCGCGCGCCAAGCGCTCGATGAGACGAGAGCCGCGGTGGACCGGCTTGCTCAATCGCGGGGGGATATCGGCGCGACCGTTAGTCGACTCGAAGTTGCCAACGAAAACTTGCGCGCATCCTCAGTGAACGAAAGGGACGCGGCCTCTCAGATTCTCGATGCGGACATCGCAGAGCAAGCCGCACAACTCACCGCGAATCGGATCGGTCAGCAGGCAGCCGTCGCGGTGAAGGCCCAGGCAAACCTCACTTCGCAGCTCGCACTGAGATTGCTCTCGTAGAGAAGGCCGCTCCGGCCGCGGGAAGGTCTCTGCTCAAGCCTTGGGGGCAATCCGCTTCCGAACGCTGATTTCGTTCCCAACGTCGTTCCAGGAGACCTCGTCGAACGACGACCGAATGATCCCGAGACCTCGACCCCGAAGGGAAACGGGACACGACGGTCCGGCCGCCGCTCCTGGATCCCCAATTCCGGCGCCGTCGTCGCGCACCACGCAGGTGAACTCGTCATCGGAGCAGGTCAACGCGATCTTGATGGTTCGACCCTGCTGCCTCGCCTGCAGCGCTCTCTTCGAAAGCTCTCTCTCGAAATCGCCGCCCTCCAGGAGTCGTTCCTTGTCTTCGGCACCGATTCCGAGGTTCCCGTGCTCGTAGGCATTGCGAAGCATCTCCTGCACGCCGAGGAGGATTCGCAGTAGTTCATCTTCTCGCAGCGCAGCTCGAAGGAGCTCATTCAACTCCTTCGAGACAAGAGAGAGAGCCTCCCCTGCCGTTTCAATTTCACGCTCGAATCGTATCATCTCCGCCTCTGCTAAATTCCCGACGCTCCGCCACTCCCCCAAGCACCAAAGAAGGCCCCATCCGACCCTCAGCACGGGCGAAGGATGAGCTTGGACAGGGCTCTCGCCGCCTCAGGGATGGCCGAATGACCATTACACCCCTGACGAAGTCTTCGCGCTTCCCTTTTTTGCTCAAAACTGTAAAACTTGCGGACCAATTTCTGGGCCTGTTTGTCCCTTATTCCAAGCGCACATTATGAACAAGAAACTGCTTGAGAAGTTCAAGAAGCTCCTACAAAAAGAGCGAGAGGGTGTGTTGTATCACCTGAACGAACTGAAAGGGTCTTCCGAGCAACAGCTCGAGCAGGGACCAGGTGACGAGGTCGATATCGCTTCGTCCGAAATCACCCAAACGTCGCTGCAGAAGCTCGGAAGCCGGGAGCAAAAGCACCTCAGCAAGATCGACTACGCGCTGCAGAAGATCGAGAGCGGGGAATACGGAACGTGCGAAATGTGCGGCGAGGATATCGCGCCGGCCCGGCTCGAGGCCCGTCCCATCGCGCTCTACTGCATCGACTGCAAAACGCAGCAGGAACAGCGCGAGCGTCAGTACATCGACGAAGATGAGCGTGACGAAGACGGTTGGGAGAGCATCGACGGTGACGAAGCCGGCGAGTAGTTCGGCAGATCAGCC
>JADYYL010000268.1 GCA_020853655.1 Deltaproteobacteria bacterium | reverse complement strand
AGCTTTCCACCGTCGAGTCCTTTCGCGATCTACAGTAATGTGGCGTGGCATAGCGAAGCATGGGACGCCAGAGATTACGGCCGAGACTTTGATCCGTCTCGCCCATTCTTCGAGCAGTTCGCAGAGCTTCAGCGCGCTGTCCCCCGTCCTGCCCTGTTTGTCGATCACCACCGCGATGTGAACTCGGAATATACGAACTACGCTGGGCTCAATAAGAACTGTTATCTTCTCTTCCAATCGGGCATCAACGATGGGTGTCTTTACGGCTACTTCTACGAAGACTGCCGCGACTGTGCAGACTGTTGCGTCGTTCACCGAAGCGAACTTTGTGCGGAGCTGATCGAGTCGGAACGGTGCTACACGAGCGCGTACCTCGAGCAGTGTGAAAACTGCACGGAGTCATATTTCCTGGACAATTGCATCGGCTGTCGGTCGTGCATCCTCTGCGTCAACCTTCGGCACAAGACTCACCATATTTTCAACCAGCCGGTATCGGCGGAGGTTTACGAGGAGTTCCGGCAAAAGTTGCAGACCGCTGCGGGGATATCCGAGCTCTCGCAACAATTCGAGGAGTTTCGGCAACAGTTTCCGATTCGTGCTTCACGAACGGTCCGGTGCGAGGAGAGTTCGGGACATTCGCTGGTCGACTGCGTTCGCGCTGTCGAGTGTTTCGATTGCCGTGGGCTTGAGGATGGCCGCTACGCTGTTCATTCCTTCCCACCTGCTCGAGACGTTGTCGACTGTTACGCGTGCGGTCAGTGCGAACTGATCTACGAATGTCAGAACGTGGGCATCGGCGCGTATGATGTCAAGTTTTCCAGTCATTGCGTGAGCAACGTGCGGGAGCTCACCTATTGCGATCAATGTTGGCACTCGTCCGAGCTGTTTGGCTGCGTCGGCATTCGCGGCGGCAAGCACTGCATTCTGAACCGACAGTACTCCGAGGTCGAGTATCACGAGAAAGTGTCAGAGATCGTAGAGCACATGAAACGCACCGGCGAGTGGGGCGAGTTTTTTCCTATGAAGGATGCTCCGATTCCCTACAATCTTTCGCTCGCGCAGGATTACTTCCCGCTCTCACGCGACGCAGCGCTAGCGCAGGGGTTGAGCTGGTATGAGGATGACACTCCTTCGGTCGGTGGAGGGGAGGCACCCCCATCATCATTGAATTCCCTCACGCCGGACATCCACCTCAGCACGCTGCAATGCAACGAATGCGGAAAGGGATTCCGCTACACGGAGCGCGAGCTTGTCATTCGTCGTCAACTTGGGATTGCACCTGCCGGCGACTGCTTCTTCTGCCGCCATCGTCGGCGGCTTCAGAAGCGAGCGCCGCGGGCATTGTTCGAACGCCAGTGCGAAGATTGCGGCGTCGCGGTGCTCTCGCCCTATGCCGCTGACTTCCCTCGAGCCATCATCTGCGACGAATGCCCGCTCCCGGATTCGGCCACTGACCTGAAAGGCCGAACGGGACCATCGCCCTAAGGAACCCGGGGGAACTCGAGGGTTTTCAGCGAGAGATGCCTCGTCTTCCGGAATCGTGGTAGATTGAAGGGCCTTTCCACTTCGCTCTTTGCCGCTCTTTTTCCTCCTCTTCTTCCTCCTCTCTTCGGGTAGCGCTCTCTGGTTTGTCGTTGCGGAGGTCTCTCTCGACCGCCTCAGCGGCAGCTCGAAATTCGTTACAGGTTCACTGCGCGCATCTTGCGCGCCTACTCGTGGGAGGTCCCTATGCTGTTTGGATGGTTGGGGTTGTTCTGGCTCGTGATCATCTTCGGGTGGCTCGGCATGAAGTTCGACGATCGTCGCGAACTCGTGATGCTCGTGGATCGGATGAACACCCTGTTCGGTGCTCAGTGGCTGAACGCAGCGAAGGTCGCCGCGGCTTCCCAGAGCAGCGACGACCGAGAGGCAGAAAGGACGCGCTTCTTGACGCAAATGGACGATATCGCCAATTTGCTAGGACGCGATGTCAAGCGCCTGCAGCACGAAGTCTACTTCTGGACGATGTACCAGGAGGCCGAACCGGACTACCCTCTGAAGGCGCTGAGCAATCCGGAGGTCTTCCGCGCGTTCGAGGCTCAAGGACACCGAATTCTGGCGATCCTGTCCCGGCTCGAACGCCGCGCGAAAGACGCCAAGGTCGAGTACCCGCCTTCATTCGCCTACTACCTCCGCGCTCGGATCGAACGTGGAGGACTGCCTCTCTCGATCAACGAGGAGACACTGACCTTCTCGCGCTTCATCCAGGGATGGCGTGATGAGGTTCGGCTTACGTGTGACGCCTATCGCACTCAGGTCGATTTGCCGCGGGCATCTGTCGCGCGATGAGCGGCCCTCCGGCGTAGCGATCCGTAACGGAGAGAGGCTTCTACAGCTCTCTCCGTGCGGCTCCACAATCATTTTTTAATTTTGGTTCAACGACTTCGAGCGCCGTCATTTTGCCGAATCCGATATTCTCACTCGAGGCGTCTCGCAGGAGCGATCGACCTCCCGCCTCAAGCTATTCAAATGAGTTCGAAGAGTGCCGTTCTTCTTGAGGCGGAAATATTTGAGCACGACAGTCCGTGTCGCAAATGGAGCTCAGTTCAAGTCACAGGATCAAAGACGCGGAAGCCACCCGTGCGATCGCTACTGGGTGACGCACGTAAGGTTGAGCGCCGCATTAATCACCCGCTGCACATCGTCCACCCCACACGATCCGTTTTGATTGATGTCTCCGTTGGAGCATGGAATCACATTGAGCACTTGGTTCGCGCTCAGCTGAACATCGACGATGTCAGTAGAACCGCTTGAGTTGAGGTCACACGGCGAGAACGTCGTTCCACCCGTCTTTGCGTGAACAGTTGCGACGCCCCACTCTGGTAGTCCCGGAATTGTCACGCTCTGCCCGGCAGAGATCGTCACGTCGGAAAGAGTGACCGGATTTCCACTCAAAGTCGCATAACTCCGACCGTAGGTTCCTGCAGGCAAGTTGTTTACAACGATTGGCGATCCGACGTTGTGGGCTTTCACCACAACGACATACTTCCCCCCGGGATTGATGAACGCCACGGGATCAAGATTGGACTGGGTCGTACTCGCGGCGATGCGCACGGCACCGGGACGAATGAACTTCATGTACTGCCGCAGAAGTTTCGTTCGGGAGCCCATGTAGATGGTGTAATTCGTGCTCGAATCATCGATGAGATAGTAATTTCCGCCGATATCATCACTCGCCGACGGAGGATTCGAGTAGTTGCCGCATGGGAACTGTGGCGCTTCTGCACACTCCGAGTATGCCAACGTGAACTGCGCCCAGGTTGAGTTTCGCCCGACGGTAAGGTCTTCGTGGAGGTTCTCGTACGAAGCGCCGATAAACTCCAGTTGCGAAGTTCGCTTATTGTGCTGCACAGCGCGGCTCGCGATCTGCTGCAATGCAGAAAGAGAGACGCCGGTATAGCGGTGGTAGCTGATTTCGCTAACATGCTGTAGCGCACCCGGAACGGCGGCAAGCTGATCGAAGTACGTCACGGCGGTCGACATATTCATTGTCGAAGGGGCGACATACTTTGGATTGAATCCGTTCGCGCTCAGCTTCGCCTGTGTCGCGACAAGCACTTGTCCAAGCTGCGTTCCATTCCAGGAGATCGGAATCGTCACGTTGTCAGGCTCGAGGTACAACTCCACGGAATCCGGAACGAATCCATACTTCGACTGCATGTGCTGAAATATCGCGAGCATGAACTCTGCGTATTCTTGCGGGTTCGTATGGGCGTTTGTGAGACCCAATCCTCCACAGTTGTTCCAGATGTCGGTAAACGCAACGTAGGTCAGATTTGTCCAGAATGCCTCGCCGTTCGCTGCAACTCGCTGCCGAAGCGGAATAATCACGGAGTCGATCTTTTCGTCGAGTAACCGCCAGATAAACCCGGCGGGATTCAAGCTATTGGGATCGCTATTGTCATTGACCGTCGAGAAGTTGCGACACTTCCACTCCTGACGCGTGATCTGACCGTTAAGATACTGTTGCTGATAGTCGACGGTGTTTTCAATCGCTGGATTGACCTCCAGTCGAACTCGAGTGATGCCGAGCTCGTTCACGAGGCGGTCGGTGATCTCATCTTTGAACAAAGAGTATCGGGGCGAGCCTTGCGCCATCTGGCCGGTTCCTTCCCAACCGTCGAAAGTCTGATACGTCGTGCCGGGATTGAGAGTGATGTCTGCAGAGGCAACAGACGCGAAGAAAATTGGGAGAAAAGAGCACAAAGCTCGAAGGTATCGTGAGCGCATGATCTCTCTCTGCAAAAACGAGTGAGCTGCTATCGCCAGAACCGGCTTATCCGAACGCACTTGACATTATGAGATCAAACGGCTGATTTGTGCGTTCTCTTTACGCTCGCATTCGGAGCGGCTGAGACGCGATTGTGTTGGGAGCGCCGGATGGGACACCTCGAATTTCGTAGAGTTCCTCACCCGTTACAAGCCTTCAACGTCCTCGCCTCTTATCGCTGGGCGTAAAACTCGACAGCCAAACGAGCGCCGTTCGGAGAGGTCCTGGGAATCCGATCACGTTTGTGGGTCAATAACGGCCCCCAGCGGAGAGCGGAGATTTGGCCAACCACACTCCCACACACGCCCGGAGTGGATACTCCCGACGCTTTCAGAATCACTGGAGTCGCGCGCGAGATCGGTCGGCGACCGAGCACCTCGCGCATCAGTTTCTATAGCCCAAGCGAGGTAGGATCTTTGAGCGAAACGATCGAATATCCATCGCTACCATCAGAGGGAAGACCGGTGCTGCCGTCCGCGAGGACGCTCCCTCCGGCACCACCGCCACCACCGAGTGCACCACCGCCAGCACCTGAGCTTCGCGGTGAACTGGACACAGTGCCCGCGCCTACCGCGGAAGCACCGTTCCCGCGCGTAACGTTCACAGTTCCGGTACTATTCACCACCGGTGCGATCAACTGAACGATACCGCCACCACCCCCTCCACCACCTCCTGAAGATGCTGTGGCCGCACCGCCATTTCCACCGTTCGCATTGATCGTGCCCGCTTGCGTAATTGAGGTCTGCGAACCAATGATGATCAACCCACCCGCGCCCCCTCCAGTTCCGCTCGATCCGGAACCGCCGTTCGCCCGAATGATCCCCGTGACCGAATTCTGTACGGCACCAGCGCAAAGGATGCGAAGAGAGCCGCCGCCGCTTCCTCCATATTGACCTTGCGTTCCACCACCCGCCCCACCCGCCGCGGGATACGGCTGCAACAGAGCAATCGCAACGGAGCTATTCATCGACGGCCCGCCGACACCTCCGATCAGCGTACCAGCTGAGGTTCCATACGAACCATTCTGCGCCGTGTACGCGCTGAGTCCGGCGTTCGGAATATCAACAGAGGGAACAGTAACGGAAGCAGAAGGCGCGCCGATGCTACCCCCACCACCGTACGCTGCCACGAGAATCGTTCCATTGTTTGTCAGAGTGCCCGCGCACCGAATCGTTGCCCCGGTGGGTATCGTCAGCGTCTGGCCAACATCGACGGTGATGTTGTTGTACTGACTCGTCGGTTCATAGGTCGTCGAGAGATTGAAAACGACGTCACCGTCCGTTCCATCTCCATAGATTCGAATGGCTCCATCGGCGCCGGCTGCTCCAGTGGCCCCGACACCCCCTGTCGCACCGGTTGCTCCAGTCGCGCCTGTTGCGCCCGTCGCTCCCGTTGCACCCGTCGCGCCTACCGCACCGGCCTCCCCGGTCGCCCCCTGAGCCCCCGCTGGTCCCTGCGCTCCGATGAGCTCCGCGCGGGTGTTCAGTTTTGCCTCACCCGCGCGACATCGAGTACGTAGCGCAAGCACCCCTGTGGTGTTGTTCGCGCAGATCGCTCGAGGTGGCTTTGGCGCTGCAACGCTGGACGAAGGTGAAAGGGAAATAACTGGAAGCGATATCAATCCGGCGGCGAGCGCTCTGCGAAGATCCATAGACTCCTGGCCAATGCGAATGAAGTGAAGACGTCTGCATCACACATCTCTCACGGAAGATCCCCAAACGCGTTGACGCGAGGTCGCGCCGAATGAGCCGCCGTGCAGCTCACAAATATCCCTTCGTACGAGTGATCTGAAAAGAGAAAATTGACCGAGTCTCGCGCGAGCGAACTCGTGTGCTTCTGGATTCGAGGGAGTTTATATCGCGTTAAATCACCTGAACTTGGTCAGTGACTAGCTCGCTATCGCAGCGGAATCGCCGCTGAGAAGTCTACGTATTTCTTATCCCGCACCTTTGACCGGACGATCTCACCGAACAGCTTCGCTTCACGATTCCCCGCGCGAACGTTGAGCAAGCCCTGCGTTCCGGGAGCGAGTCTCATCTGGCGTTGGTCGTGCAACGGGAGAAGAATTGATGAGCGCGCCTTCAGTGAGACGATACGTTCGGAAGCTTGCCCAGCGGTGTTCGCTGTGACGGCAATGTTTGTCGTCACATTCGAAGTATTGGCAACGAGGAGCCAGTTGTCGCCCGCGCTGAGATTAAAACCGGACGTCAGCAAACACTGGGAATCGCTTCGAGCCACCGCACTGTGAGCCGCGGTCACGCTGCCCTTCGTCTTCAGCGACGTGTGATACGTAATGCCCTGGGCGATATAGGAACGGGGCGCGAACGGAATGATCTGTGCGTAGCCTTGCTCGCCGACCTTGAGGAAGCGCTTCGCATCGACGACCGCGTATCCGTTTGCTGCAATCTTCTGATCGATCGACTCGATAAGCTTCCCCTTCGAGTTGAACAGATTGATCGCGTAGCGTCCCGCGACGCCGCTGCGATTTGCCACCTCAACCCAACTCATCTCCCCTTCCCGATTGCGAAGTCCGACATAACCGCGGTCACTTTGAACCAGTTGTGCCACAGCCGGGAACGCGAACCGATAAGTCGACGGCGTGAATCCTGCCTTCGCATCGCCGCCGAATCGGGTCAGCTCTGCGAGATAGTGGGTATTGAGATCGAGCGGCGTGATGAAATGCGTGCCCGATTTATTTCGACCCGCGAGATCGTGCCCACCATCGATCGTCGCCCGCGTGAGTCCCTCGAGGGTCACGTTCCGGCGGAGCAACAGTCGTCCCTTCTGATCGAACGTATCGACCTGGAACGTCTTCACTTCGCGATCGAGGTTTGCGATCGAAAGCCAGTTCATCACAGCGTTGGCCTTCTCGGACGAGATGGTCGACGGTTGAGTCGTATTGAACCCAACTGCGGTCTCGCCGAAGAGCCCATCTGTCAGTGGGAGGATAAACATGAACTCTGATCCGCCAGTTGCGTCTGGTCGACGATAGACCGTTCGGCCATCGAGCTTCCCGCTGAACTCAAGTTTGAAGACACCGTTCGAGTTCTCCACGAATCCAGGAAGATTATTGAACCCTACCGATAACTGGCCAAGTGCGGGCACTGACAACGTATCTCTGTGAACCTGCTCTCCGAGAATCGAGTAGAGGGTCAACGTCACGGACATTGCCGTGGACTCACGATTCGCGAGTTCAAGCGTGTTCTGCATGTTGAGCACACTGTTCCACACTCCGAAGACCGGCGACTGCAGCACTGGACCTGCATCGCATGCAGCAATGACATCATCTCCTGGATCGCCCGGGCACTCGCCGATGAAGTCGCCGTGCTCCTGAAGGTGCGTTTCGAGCGCACTCCGAGAGATCGAGATCGTATGGCAGTTATCGGAGTTCCCGGGTGGGCAGTGGCAGATCGTCACCTTCCGGCCGCCGTGGTCGTCTTCGCATTCCTCTTCATGGTCATGGACATTCGAGGTTGAGATCTGGAACGCGAGTTCGGAGTTCTTCACGGCGGTTCCTGTGAAGGTCATCTTCACATTCCCCTCGAGGGTGAAGCCGCGATTGATTCCCGGCGCCGTGATCTGCAGGACGTTAACGCCACCAGCGTTCGGCGAAGCTTCAACGCCTTCGCCGATGGTCACGCCGTTCAAGACAAGGTCATACAACTTGATCGAATGGCCACTGTCACCGGCCCGAGCGCGGATGAACATGTCGGTGAAATCGTCTTCCTTTACGGAGCGATGAGTCACAACGTTCCCGTCGATCGTCAACTCCGCGGTCTCGGCTTCGTCGTTGTAAACGAGCTTAAACGGTGTGCTGCGGCCGCTCACCCAGACATAGTTCTTCGTCTCGCCGTCCTTGAACGGCCCCGCGGTTGAGCGCGAGATATCCATCTCAAAGGTTCTGTGTCCCGGCCCCGTTGCCGAGTCGCCAATGCGTCCCTCTGCCGTAAAGGCAACCTTGCACGAACTGACGTTGTGTTCGCCGTGATGCAACTTGATCGTCGGCTCGCAGCTGGAATCATCGTCGTCATCGGAGTCGTCCTCTCCGCCGTTTGGATCGATGACTTCAACGATGAAATCAAAGGTCGTCGTCGCCTTGGTATCCGAGGCTTTGGCGCGGATCATAAACTGGCCGACGTAGTTCGGATTGAGGTTGATGGTCACATCCGAGCCGACGAGTTGGATCGAGCCGGGCGAGACCCACGTTCCCGGAGCGGAGACATCGAAGAGCTTCGTTGGATCTTCGTAGAACGAGGTCGGCAGCCGTCCATAGTAGAAGCTATCGCTCAAGCGCTCGCGCCATTCGTAGAAGTCACCGTTCGGATAGATCACATACCAGTACAGTCCCTCGGCTTCGTTCTTCGTGCCTTGGATATACTTCTCCTGGTTGCCGAGCAGGTCATAGAAGTAGTCGGCAAAGCGGAGTTCGAAGTTATGCACCTGGTCGAGTTCATAGGCGATTCGCTGCTCTTCGATCAGCTCTGCTTCGTAGCTTAATGGATCGTTGTCTTCATCGGTCGCGGCGATACTCACGGTGTGCACGCGCGTCCCAAGCTCGATGAACTGCGGATCGACGCGAAGCACTGGTGCGTGGTTGATGACCTGCACCGTAAACGTCGTCCGGGCGGTGAGGTCTCCGTCTGAGGCACTGACTTCGACTGTCGTCGTTCCGAGATTATGGCTGGGGAGACTGACGATGACTTGCGACCCGACGATTGTGGATGAAGAAGCGATGTCTCCACCAACAATACGCGTTGAAAGGAAAAGATCGGAGCCATCCGGGTCACTGACCGTGAACCCTACGCTTGCGGAGTTCTCTCTCCACGGCACCTGAAGATTCCCACTCGGCGCGAGGACCGGCGCGCGGTTACCAATTGATACGGTCACACTCTTCGAGACAGAGACGATGCGGTCGGTCGCGAACACGTTGACCGCAAACGAGCCTGCATAGAACTCTGGGATCGCTAACTTGAGCGTCGTGCCGGTAAAAGACGCCCCGACATTCGCGCCGAGGACGGTCGCGCTCAGCGTGAGCGGATCTCCATTCGGGTCGGTCGCAACGACGGGGATCAGTATCTCACGGGTGCGATGTGGGCGCTCAACGTTTGTGAACGATTGCATTGATGGAGCGGTGTTCGTCAACGTCAAGGCGAAGGTCTTGGTATCAGAGACAAAGCCGTCGCTCACGGACACCTGAACGGTTGCCGTTCCAATGACGGGATCGCCCTTCGCCGTGATGGTCAGTTTGTTCCCCTGTATCGCGAAGGTGACCGGCAGAGTTGCGCCGCTGAACGCCGCGCTGAAGGTGAGCGGATCGGAGTCAGCATCCGTTGCGGACAGCGTGACCTCCGCTTTGCCGTTTCGCCAGTGCATCGACTGAGCACTCGGAACGGCGAGCACCGGCCGGTAGTTGCCAACCGTGATGCTCAACGGCTCGTTGTCATACTCGTGTCCATCCGTCGTCTGCAGAAGAATCGGGAATGTGCCTTCGTAGTTCGCCGCCGGATTCACGGTAAGAACACCGTTCGTCACTGACAGGGCGACCGATGGAACAGCCGATGGAACGGCGGGAGCAAAGAGCAGGCTTGGGTCAGCGTAGTATGTGGTCGCGACTCGGCCAACAACCGGGCTGTTTTCCACCGCACCACGTCGCTCGCGAATCTCGCCTGATGGCAGGATGAGGTATTCCTTGCTCGTTCCAGCATCAACGCCGTTGATACTCTTTTCGCGCCAGCCGAGCAGGTTGTAGCCATGGCCCGCGACTCGCGCCGAGAAGCGATACCGCTGCCAGAGCTCGTAAGCCGCATGCTCTGCACCGCCGAGACGAGCCGATCGCACGAGATAAGTCGTATCGGGAGAGTCGGCATCGCTCGCAGGAAGTGCAACCGTGATCGAGTCCGTGCGACGTGACATGGAGGTCGGTTGCACCGGAAGCAGATTCGGCTTGTTGTTGTAGATGGCAACTTTGAAGGTTCGATAGACAGAGAGTTCGCCGTCGGAGAGCTCAGCCGTGAAGAGCAGTTTGCCGGTCCAGCCATTCACCGGGTCGATCACGAAGTTCGTTCCGGTTGCGGTCACGGTCGCAAGCGTGATGCCCGGAGGGGGAACGTCGACGAGCAATGACGGGTCGTCATAATACTGAGTGGGGACAGTGCCGAACAGCGGACCAAGAACGGTCTTGTTCTGGTATTGTCGAACCTGCCCACTCGGGAAGATCGCATACCAGAACCGTCCGGTCGCCGGGTCGGTCTTCCCCTGGATGATCTTCTCTTGCATGCCCATCTGGTTGAACAACATTCCTGTATCGGGCATGCGGAAGTCGTAGAGCTGATCGAGCTGATACGGGATCGTGCGATTCTCTTGGCGCACCGTGATCGTCAGCGGCTCGTTGTCGACGTCCGACACGACCGGGTTGAATGAAGCTGTATTCTCGCGCCAGTGCATCGCTCGATCCGCAATAGGACCAAGAACCGGGGCGTGATTCTGGCGCGTGATCGTGATGTCTCGTCGGGTGTAGAGATTGCCATCAGTCAGTTCAACGTGTGCGACTGCGGTGCCTCGATAGTCCGGCGGGAACACAAAGGTCACGACGTTATTGGCAATCTCGATTTGCGTCATGTCGAGATCAGGAAGAACCGGCGTCGGGTCGACAACGTTGATGAGCAGCGCGGGATTCCGATAGAAGCGCTCATCAAGACGACCGATCTTGGTGCTCGCCGACTTCGTGCCTTCCCAGTGATACAGCTCTCCATTCGGAAGAAGCGCGAATTCCGTATACGATCCGCTCCACAGGCCGAGCAGGATCTTCTCGTGCCACCCGTCACGATTGAAGATCGGGGCGTCGGGAGAGCGGAAGTCAAAGGTCTGATCGTATTCACGGGCTCGATGCTCGTCGCCGGCAAACGTGACCTTGTATTTGAGGTGCGCGCGGTCGAGCAGGTCGACATCGCTACCAACAAGCGGCACGCTGAGGCTCATCGACCGGTAGCTCGTGTCTTGAGCGTCAATCGCCGCGAGCACCGGCGTGTTGTTAAAGATTGAGATCACGAAATCAGTCGACGCCGACGCCGCTCCATCCGACACAGAGACTCGCGCCCGCACCCGACCCGTCCATCCCTCTTCTCGTTGATGGATCGTCAGGGTCGTGCCGGCAATATTCAGATCGACCGGGACAAACGTCGGCTCCGGCATGTCAAATAAGAGTGTGGGGTCGTCGTAATAAGCGCGAGCAACCGTGCCAACACAGCGGTTCATGCTCGTCTGCACGGAGTTCGCGAACTCGCAGATCTGCCCCGAGGGGAGGATGAAATAGGTGAAGTTTCCTCCGGTCTGACGCTTCGTCGCAGAGATATACTTCTCACTGGCATTCTCCACGTTGAACCGAATGCCTTGCGTCGGCATGAAGAAGTCGAGTTGATGGTCGAGATTGAACGCCGTCACATCGCTGAGGATGCTCGCGCTGAATGTGAGTGGGTCGCCGTTGTGGTCGCTTGCTTCAAGCGCCACGGTTCGGTCTGATTCACGCCAGTGGATGCGCTGCTCATCGATCGGCTCAATCTCGGGCGCGTTGTTGTAGTTCGAGAGAAAGTCATTCGACACGCCGTAGCCGTTGCCGTCAGCAACGAGGAGTGACCACTGGGTGAAAAGTTCGGTGAGGGTCGTTCCGACGCCGAAGTACACCGTGTCGCCTTCCACCCAGATCGGACGGGTCGGAACAGGAGTCGGTTGATAGACAGAGGCGCCGAATACCCACCCTGCCGGACTATCATAGTGATGACCAGCAACGGGCATGACAAACGGGCTGTCTTCAATCGTCGTCTGGAAGCGATGGAGCTCGTTGTTCGGGAGGATAAAATAGAGCGTATCAACGCCGTTCTCTTTGCCGGTCAAGTATCGCTCGCGCCAGCCGCGCTTGTTGTAGTCATCCCCTTCAATCGTTTGAATCTGATGTTCCCGGCCCCAGCGCATATCTTGATCGTGGAGATTCACCGGAACGATACTCGGCACGAGATGCGGTTCGTCCGCAGAATCGTGCTCCACGATCTGATACTTCAGCGACGGCAAACCGTTTCGCACGGCATACTCCGCATCGCCGACCTGTGGGCGACTGTTGAACGCGTCGAAGACAACGACCTGTGTGTCGGAGTATCCCCCGCTCGACGCACGAACTTCGATGAATGAACGTCCCAGCCACCGGTGCGCAGGATTGATCGTCAGTGTGCCGTTCGCAACGGAGACCAGAATAGGGTCTGCCGCCGGCGGAGGAAGAAATGAGAGCGCCGTGTACTTGCAGTCGTCAGGCCAGATGAACTTCGGCTTCCAGTCTTGGTCGCGCACAGCGTCGGTCGCTGAGCTTCGATAGTAGAGTTCCTCACATCCGACGTCCTCAAAGAATGCTGGCGGCACTTTCGTAACGAGCGTGCTCGACTCGAGCGAGCCACCAAAGTGATACAGCTCTCCATTCGGGAGGATGTAATAGATGTTCGGAGGAGTTGGCGAGATCGCCCGTCGCGCAAGATAGCGTTCCCCGAGCCCTCTCGCGTTTCGACGGAATCCAACGTCATATGGATTGTCGTTGGGAATCAGCTCGAGCGAGTGAATCGTGTCCCAGAGATCAGTCGTATCCCAGAGCGACGCAGTGGTCGTCGACACGGCGCCGTTCGGATCGCCATCGGGATCGACCGCGATCGCCGGTGTTTGAAGGACATCAGTTCGCCAGTGCATCCGCAGGTAGGGCGGAAGCTTCTTCAAATAGGGCTTCGCGTCATACATGGTGACGACGAACGCTTCGGTCGCCGTAAGAAGCGAATCAGAGACTGTGACTGTCGCGACGAACGCGCCTCGGAAGCTCGGTTCCGGGTCGATCACCAGGTTCGCGCCTTCGAAGTGCATCGGTGGGATCGGCGTGTTTCCGGCATCAAATAGCAACGCTGGATCAGCGTGAAACGCGGTGGGAAGACTGGCAAGCTTGATCGAGGAAGCTGCCGAGCCTCGCTCTTCATAGAGATCGCCGTTCGGTAGAATGTAGTAGCGGAACTCACGCCCTTGTTGGTTCTTCGTGCCGGAGAAGTGCTTCTCTTTCAGGCCAAAGAGATCGTAGCTCCATGTGCCCCGGCCGAAATAGAAATCATGGATCTGATCGAGGTCGCGCGGCGCAGTATACGGCGTTCCGACCACTGACAGCGTCAGCGGATCGTTGTCAGCATCCGCGACGCCAGTCCCGATCGTTCGCGAGTCTTCATTCCAAGCGATCGATTGATCCTCAATCGCCGCGATCGTCGGCGCGTTGTTCACGATCTCGATCGCGAAGTTCTTCGTCACCGAGACGGCACCATCGCTCACGGAGTAGGTGACATTGAGTAGCCCTTGGAACCCGGCGGCCTTCCGAATTCTGAGGATGTTCCCCGTCGGAGAGATCGAAGCGATTCCCGTCGGCGGCATACCGGTCGCCGAGAACGTCAGCGGGTCGTTGTCAGGATCGCTCGCCGTGAGGATGAAGGTCAGTTCCTCGCTCCGCCACGGCATCCTGACGTTCGGAAGCTGCTCGAGCGTCGGCATCCCGTTGTACACGAGAACAGTCAAGAGCTTTGTAACGGTCTCGAATCCATCCGAGACGGAGAGTTGCACCTGAAAGGTTCCGATGAACGTCGGTCCCGCGGTGACCGTCACCGTCGACCCGCTCACGGCTACGGTTGCCCCAGTATTCGGCTCGATGATCTCGGCGGTCATCGTGAGCGGATCGCCATCAGCATCACTGAGCGGAACAGCCAACGGCCGCACTTCTCGTCGAAGCAAGGACATGGCACCGAGAGTCCCGATGACCGGCGCGCGATTCACCACCGTGAGCACCGCGGGGTTGCTCGCCACAGCGCCAGCGACGTTGGAGACGACGAAGTGAAAGCGGGCGCCCGAGTCGGCGAGCGTTACGCCTGGGGTCGTGTAACTCGTAGTCGTCGCGCCAGGAATGAGGACACCGTTGCGATACCATTGATACCGAAGGTCTTCGCCGCTTGCTTGCCCGACGAAGTACCCGACTCCGCCGCGGAAGCGTGTCTGACTTTCCGGGTGAACGAGAATCGTAGGTGGATTCTGATCGATCGGGATGCTCCACGAACGAGTCGCCGTCATGTAGCGACCGCGTGCGACTTCGTCTCGGACCATCGGGGTGTTGTCCGTGACGACGACGGAGAATTGATGCGTGCCGTCGCTGATCGGATAGTCGTTCGGGCGGAACGTTCGTCCGGTCGCCCCTGGAACGGCGATTCCGTCGATCTTCCACTGGATGTCGAGCGAATGCCCCACTGGCTCGAGCGGGGTGACGGAGAGCGTTTCGCGGCCAGTCAACACAGCGTTTGCTGGCGTCGCGTCATCGATCGGGCTGACGAGTTTGTAGGTCTCGATGATGAGCGATTCGATCGACGGGGCGTTAAACGACTGATTCAACTCCCGCATCTTCGAGTTCGCGGTGGGGCGGTAGATGCGCCGCGCACTTCCCATCGCACCTTCGTGCGTTCCGATCTCGCCGAGGGCTCCGTCGGTGACTCCTAACCAGCGATACCACTTCACCCGCTGTGACTGGAGATCGGAAGAGGTCAACATCGAGGCGTTCGGCTCTGCCGGCTCGAATCCCGTGAACTCCTCCCATCCACCGACAGAGGTCTCATCGGCGAGGTTTCCGAAGCTGTGTCCGAAGAGGTGCATGATGTGCTGGGGTGCCGCGAGGTGGTCAGACCCCATGAGCGCGATATCGCTAAAGGGATACGCCGCACCACCGCCACGGGTCGACTTCGCCAGCGCGATGATCTGGTCGACGTCGCGGGCATAGCCTGCATAGACATACGCCTGGCTGATATCGATGCAGAGCGTATCCGGCGAGTCGTTACAGTAGTACTCCATCCCCATCGCGGTATCGCGGTACTGTGGGTAGCCACTCTCGTGGTCAACGCCGCTCTGTGACGAAAGAACGTCCACTCGGTGCACGTTGAAGTACTTCTTGTATTGAGCGAGCGGTGTTTCGGAGAACATGCTGCTTTCGAGTTCCGTCACGCGCGAGGCATAACCGGGAATCGACGACGACGTGAATCCGTCGCCGACGAACACGACGTCGACGCGGTTGTTCGAACGTCCAGAATCTCGAACGATGGCGACGGCTGGAGGCGTCGAAGGAACGGATGACGAGGGAGAGAGGAAGGAACCTGGCTCCGATCCGACTGAAGATTCGGCGAGCGACTCCTGCCGAGCGCTATCGAAGTAGACAGTCTCCCCTTGAGCAAACGCAGTTGACGCCGTCGCAAATGCGACGACAAACAACGATGCCAGAAACAGTGGGAGAAATCGATTCAACTGAACTTCCAGGAGTTGTGCACTTCCCGTGGAAACTCGTCGAAGTTTCTAGCGAACTTAAGCCCTTGGCGTGTTGGGAAGTTTCTCGGGCAGGTACTACCGAGGATCTCCTAGTGCTGGATCGGATGATTGCGGACCGAGTGTGATCGTTCTGGCGCCTTGGCATGAGTTCGCGGCGCTTTGAAGGAGGGAGGTTACGATCCGTCGCTATGAAAACAGAACGATCGGGATCTCCAGTTCCGCCGGGGTGAGCCCTCCGTGGTTCCCCAGGAAGTGTTGCCGAAACTCTCCGCCGCCATACCAGAACACTCCATGCCCTTCGAAGGGGAGTACGACAACATTTCCGATTCGATCACGAAGTCGTGAACTCACATTCGGTCCAAAATACCCCGCGTTCATCAAATCTGACGTCAGCGCCGTCACCGCGATCTCTGAGAATTGTCGTCGCAACAGAGCGACGGCCTCTTCCGCGCGATCGGGTTGTACATGGAGAAAGAGATCGCGCGAGGATCCACAGGGAGCGAGGACCCGTCCACTCTTGCTCCGCTCCAGCATGTGCTCGAACTGCGGGAGCTCGCGGTCGACGTATCGCGTGGTCTCAGGACTCAGGTGCGTCATTCCATGATCTGCGAAGAGAACGAACAGTGTCCGTTTCCGCTGCATGCCGGATACCGCGCCGCCGAGCATGGTGAAGAAGTCGCGAACTTTGGCGTCCTGCTCGGGCGAGTGAACTCCGAACTTGTGGCCCGCGCTATCGATCTCGTCATAGTAAAGGGTCACGAAGCGCCGTTTCCCGTCGCACCTATCGACCGCGTCGCAGAGCAGTTCTCCCGCGCGTTTTAGGGAGGAAAACCCGCCCAGCATCGCGCCCCTTTGTACGGCGCTGCCATATGCCGAACCTGAGATGTTAGACGGCTGCAACAGCATGCTCTCAACACCGTGCTCATCGAGCTCTTCGAACAGAGTGCGAAACGGAAAGACGCTCTCGGGCGAGGCGATCGAGCGGAGCGAATCTCGGGTACGTGTCTCCTGAAGCGAGTAAACCAGTGGAAGGACGATCTCTCCGACAAGTGGCTCGTAGTAATACCACTCGTATATGCCGTGCTCGCCGACGGAGAGGCCAGAACCCAGAGTCGTAACATGCGCAGCAGTGGTGGACGGGAACTGAGAGCTTCCGATGAATACCTCTGGATCGGAGAACAGGCCCTGCGTGGAAAGAGATGTTTGATAACGCTCGAAATGGTCGCGGCCAAAACCGTCAACAAAGAGAAACACCAGAGTATCGATCTGAGACAGTTCGTGTCGCATCGCCCAAGGAGCCGGGCTTCCGGTAAACACTGCTCGCGCAAGATCGGGAAGTCTCGCGAAGCACGGGCCATCGTAGCATGGGACGGCGAAGTGCGTGCTGAGAGGAAGCGTCGGCGCTGGGGGAGTCTGAGGTGTCATGTGGATCTCGTATATCACTCAGCGAGTGGCTTCGCGTGAAATAATCTCAAGGGAGGCGACCGCGATAGGAGTGTGCGCGAAGTGTGAGAGATCGATTGTTTCGAAGAGAGTCTGACTGGACCGCAACAGACCGACTGAGATCAGAGATTAAGGAAGTGATTGAAAGACGGGGGCCGCAAACCCTAGTTGAACCTAAAACAAAGAACTTGTTCAACCAGGGTTTGCGGATCTTGCTACTTCAGCTCGAACGTCACCTTGCCGTCAGCAGCACGGGTGGCGATGGCACGCGTGAACGCGCCTTTCCCACTGGCGTTGCACTCGACGCGGCAGCGGAAGAACGCTACGCCGCGGCCGGGCCGAACTTCGGTCTGCAGAACTTCGCCGACCTGCGTCGAAGTGACCTCAACGAAGTTGCCGCCTCCGACGTGCACCCGATCACTCGTCCCAGAGTCTCCCCACTTGATGCCCGTGAAGGATTGACCGTCCGTCGACCCGATCTGGCGCAGGAACATGGCGTTACTCGGGACGTCTTCCTGGTAGTACGGGACAAAGCATGCCACCGAACTCCGAGGACGCGCATCGACTCCTGCCTTCAGCTTGTAGCGGAAATTCAAATCCCGCTCGGCCTCGGCCGGCTTGCCCTCGCTGTTGAGTGGCACATCCACGGAGATCGCTCCGTGGATCGCGAACGCCCTCTTCCCAGCTTCGAACCCGTCCGGGTGCTGGCCCGGGTCGGCGATGTAGATATCCGCGCCGACGCCCTCGACCCACACGCGCCGATGACTCCCTTCGCCGGACTTCACGTTCCTCCGGCGAACGCTCACGGCGCAGCCGAAGGGAGAGTGCGCAGAGATAGTTTGCCCAGTGCCAGCAACCAAATCCCGCGCCTTGATGCCGACGGGGTTTCCCGACAGCTTCAAGTTGACGTGCCCGCTCGTTGCATCGACGTTCACGACGACCGCATGACGCTTCATTTCCATGGTGTACTCCGTCGGAACACACAGCCCTCAAGAGCCGTGGTCCAAGAATAGGCGATCTCTCAACGGTAAATACGCCGGCGTAAAAACGCCGGTCGCAATCCTCGAGATCACCCCGGTTTACTATTGCAGCGGAATGCTGCGCGGAAAGTTCTCAGAACTCTCCAAGCAGCACTCTGCTTAAAACATATGGCCCACGCCTTTCAGCTGGGGCGAACCCAGCAAAAAGACGTGACACTTCCTCTACTCAATATGGTGCGACAAAGAGCGGCTGACTTAACATTATTCTCGTCTGAGAGCGCAATGTGCCTCTCAGAACTTCCGGGGTATTCAGACATCTGCCCGGCGGAACGCTTCGGGCTTGTAACATTCGGGAATCACTTGTCATCCCTCCGCCCCAAAGAACAACAGATGACGGCCAATGAAGTTCGCAGACGGCGTGAACACCGAAGGAGTGAAGGATCGATCGTTTCATGAAAAGAGGAAGACGGGCGAGAGAGGAGAACCGAAGACGGCGAGGCAGACGGAACACGGAGTTCCATCGTGCCTCGCGTCCTGTCTAACTACCGGCGAGTTTGCACACGACTGCGCAGCTCGTAGATTTGCGATCTGGAGAGATTGCCTTTCACCAGGGCGCGCAGCAGAGACTCCGATTCGGGGTTGTCTGCGACGACTTGGAACATCAATCCGCACCAACCCACTCGGAACCATAGAAGGGCATCATCGCGATCGGCGTCGTCTCCGCTTCGCGACCACTCCGCATCGACGGCGAGGTTCACCCGGCTCAACATGGACCAGTAATGCGCGCGCACGGAGTCCTCCTGAAAGGAGACCCGCGTAGACGGCAATATGGGTGTCTCGATCCAAGACAGTCGAGAATCGACGACGAACGGGGCGATCCACCGATTCAAAACGGTGGGGCTCAGGGTTCGCCAACCGCTCGTCAACTCCATGATATAAAAGAAGCCCGTAGCACCCCCGTAGATCCAGAAAATCGTGGCGGCTAGTTTCAGGGCCTTCGATAGACTACTGAAGTCATCGTGGAGCCAGACCATCCCGATCAAGCCGCCGACGGTGACAACCACGACGCCGATCAGCACCCGCTCGAGCAACATCGAGGCCGATCCTGCGCTCCTGATAGTTTCGAGGATACGCACGACCTCCCCGACTCGACGTGACTCCCGATAGTCCGGCACCAGTTCCCAACTCTGACCCGACGGCACTCTCAGTTTCACTGACATTGGGTATCCCCCCGCGAAACTACCAGCGCGAACTGGTAGGAGGCATCCACCTCCCGAACCGCCGAGGTTCGAGAGTTCAGGAGATGGAAGCCGTCCGGCGCAGAGATACCGAAAAAACCAAACTCTCGCCCATCTCTCGTCCCTTCGAAGTGAACGAACGGGAGAGGGCGTTTCGGAAATTGATATCGAGAAGTGAAAAGAGCAATCGACCTCGAATTATGCCACACCATGCCAAGTTTGTGATTTTGCGGGTATTCTCGCAGGTATTCCCCCGATCTTCCGGATCTTTCCCCCGAGACTCTGCGCAGCCTTAACCAGACCAAGCGAGATCCGCGCGCAACATGCGCATCGATGCTCAAACTGTGGATGATCCCACACCGCCGCTACCGATCTCGGTCTCGGGACTCCTTCCGTAACGTTCACGGGGAAAGACTCACGAGTCGAGCAACTACGCCGCACTCCGAACGTTCTCCGGTAGCACGACCGCAAGCCCATGCCTCTTCACGACCTGCAGAAGTCTGAGCGCCGCGGCGGTCGGTTCCTTCTGGCCCTGTTCCCATTTCTGGACGGTAGAGGTGCTGACGTTGAGAAGCGCGGCGAAGACCGCTTGGCTCACTTCGAAGCTTTCACGCAGTTGGCGTATCTGTCGTGCAGAGAATGATGGTGGAGCGCCGAGGAGACGCACGTCGAAGTGGCGCATCGTCGTACTGCCGACGATGCCAATCTTCTCCAGCGCGCGCATTCCGTCGACGAGTTCATGTCGGAGTCGTTTGTTGGCCATTAACCTCTGACCTCAAATATCTCGTGTCGTATGATCAGGCGCTCGAGCTCTGCATCAGAAAGTCTCATCAAGTGAGCAGCAAACTGCTTGAGCGCGGAAAGCTCCACCCCATCCAAATTCTCTTTCTCGTTTTTCAGATAACCGTAAATGAAGAACGCGTGTCTCGCCGTCAAGTAAGCGACAATCGTTCGGGCACCGCCCCGCTTTCCTCTCGAGGAAGCGGGGATCCTTTTCTTAAAAAGGTGGCCGCAAGACGCGCATCGATAAGCCCGGCGTCGAGCTCTTCAATCGCCCGAAACAACGCGAGGTCGGAGATCTCCGCTCGCTTTGCCCAGCGATGAAAAGCTCTGACCGTAAACACACTTCTCACTTCCCAACTACTCGCCCAGCGCGAGCTCCCCTACTATAGCACTAAGTACCATAGCTAACAATTCGCACATGGCTTGGATGCTTGCTCGAACTTCGTAGGAATTATCGGCACTCAGCCCGTAGACGTTTCGGGTATGCGCAGAGTTATGCAGAAGGTCCCATTCGGGTCTTATGACAAAGCGCCGCTACACAGGCGCCGCTACGCAGGGGCTTGTGGCGGGAAGATGTATCGTCGGATATCGCGCCCGCCGTGCGCATCGACGAAGTCCGAGCAGTTTCTGTTCAATTTCTGTGAGCAGAGCACGGCTTCGTCTCCTGAGCGCAATCCTCATCTTCTCCTGCCAGCCGAGCGCTCGGAAGCAATCATCTTCGCCAAATTCACACAGTCCTCACTTCTGAAATCCCGTTGCCCGAGTTACGACTCACCTGATGGACATCAGCGGCGCGCCGCCGCGGCTTGCGCGTTGAGATGGAACTTTGCTCCACGCAAGACTCGCTCTTTCTCACTTCCGGTTCGGTAGCCCTCCTCGTGTTGGCTCTCCTGGAGACCCGTTACGACGTGTCGTCTTCGAGAGTCTCATCCTTGGTTTTTCCGGGAGGTTCACTATGTCAACGGCAATCGCAGATTCGCTTGAACTCGAAATCGGTTCGACGCGGAGACTGGTCAGAGGGGTTGCGACCGGTGTCGCAAAGGCCCTCTCTCAGATCCTCTGCCCGCCGTTCGTGCTGATCGGCATGGTTCTGCTGATGGCGAAGTACTCCATCGAGGACTTTCGCGGGTATGCAGAAACCTACACGCTACTCGCGCTCGTGCTTCCGCTCGCGCTCCTGGTCACCTACCGTGTTCGGGGCCGGATCTCGGACCTCCACATGAACAACCGCAGCGAGCGGTTCCTTCCGTTCCTCTGGTCCATCGTCGGCGCAGCGGCTGGGTGGAGCGCGCTCGTTATCAGCGAAGCACCCGCGTTGCTCGAGAGCCTCGCGTCGGCCCACCTGGTCTCAGCGATCCTGCTCCTGCTCTTCACGCTGCGGTGGAAGGTGAGCATTCACGCTGCGGCGATTGCAGGTGTTGCGGTCATGGGGGTGCGAGATCTGCACCTCTCCGCGCCGCTGCTGATCCTGCTCGCCTCTTCCGTCTGCTGGTCGCGCGTCTATCTTCGTCGGCACACCATTCCGCAGACGCTCGTCGGCGCCCTCCTGGGCACCGCGAGCTTCCTGCTCTGCTGAAAGAGGGAATGATCATGCCGACGCCGATTTCGCACGGAATCTTCGGGGCCGCGATCGGAGCGATCGCGGCTCGAGTGGTACCAGAGCTCCCCGTGTGGCAAGCAGTTGCCACCGGCGCTCTCTCTGCGGCGTTGCCGGATATCGACGTCGTCTTCGAGCTCCGGCACGCCATCGTGGCGAAAAGTTCCCGATACCGCGTGTTCACCCATCGCGGCATTACGCACAGCCTGTTCGTAGCGCCGCTCTTGGTCATGCTCATGCGCGGGTTCGACGCATCGGGCCCACTCAGTGCCGTCGTGTTCTGGGGCTATCAGTCGCATCTTCTGCTCGATCTCTTTAACGGGCGAGACGGCGTAGCGCTTCTGCTCCCGTTCACCCGGCGACGGTATCGATTCAGATGGCGACCGATCCGCTCGATTCCGCTGTCGACGCGCGTGCTGCAGCCCTCCTACCTGGGTAAGGTCTCAGCCGGCGTCGCTTCGGAAGTTGCGTGGATATGGTCGTGCGCGGCAATTCTCGCCGCACTGACATATGTGTTCTAGGGTTTTCGCCCCGAGGGTCTCGGACCCTCATTTTATTCACATTGGAAGCCGAACCGGGAGGCAGGGTTGCATCCTCGCAAACTTGTCCCGGACAGAGAAGAATAACAAGCCACCACACGAGACCGCCTCCTCCTTTACCGACGGGGCCGTCATGTCTCGACGCTTGCCGCCGGGCGCAGAGGATCGGTTCTCGAACGAGGAACGAGACATTCCCCGGAGCATCGCGGCGCGATGGGAGCGGCTTTGAGCGCGCATCGCGACCCGCAAAAAGAAATGACTGAGATCGGCGATCGGTTTGCACCGACCGTTGATCTCGACCGCTGAGTGATGACAGATTCCCCTCCTACACTATCCATCGAGTTCCGCTTCCCGTTCTGCACTCGGGAAGCGGGTGACAAGGACCGACAAGAGAACGCAAATGACTGGTATCGTGCTGGCCCTTGTGTCCTCCGTGCTTCTTGCAAGCGCGGATGCCTTTAAGAAACATCTCGCCGCCACAGTCGACTCTTGGGTAGTCATTTGGCTTACTCTCCTCGGCGGGGTGTTGGTTGCTGCTTTGGTGCACCCGTTTCAGGTGCGGGAAGTAGCGATTACCGACCCCACTACATTCTGGTACTTCTTAGGCGTATCAATACTCGCCAGCGTAGCCGCAGAAGTGGCGTTCATGACTGCGCTCCGCAGTGCCGAGTTCTCTATCGTCATGCCGCTTTGCTCCCTCTTCCCCGTGGCCATCGCGCTGTTCGGAATGGCCTTTCTGTCCGAGGTGCCAACGATTGAGGCGCTCATTGGGATTGTCATCGTGGTTGGGGGAGGATGCCTGCTGAGCATCGAACGCGATGGCGAGGAGAAATTCCAATGGAGGAGCATTCTGTCCAGCCAGGCACTTCGCTGGATGATCGTTTGCTCACTTTGTCTCGCCACGATCGTCACGACGACGAAAAAGGCTGCGCCGATGATCGACTCGATCTCATTCATCGGGTTGATTCTGGGTGGCTCCCTCGTCCTTTTCACCGTTGCACTCATAGCGAAGCGAGTGCCGATGATCGCGATGATACGCTCCGCCCCACTACCCGCTTTCTCCGTCGCTCTCCTCTGGGGACTCGGATATCAACTCAACTTTGTTGCAAACGAGTTCACACTTGTCGCGTATGTGGCGGCCATCGGTCAGCTCAGTATTGCGTTCGCGGTATTTCTTGGCGTCGTAGCGTTTCGCGAGCAGGCGCAGCCGTTCAAGTTACTCGTCTCCGGCGCGATGATCGTCGGGGCGTTGATGATCGTGCTCGCCGAGCGCGCTTAAGCCGCTCCGCACGTGGTGCCGCGGGAACTCTCGATTCCGCGAAAAGTTGCAACACAAATCCCACCGCGCTACGCTCCTCCGATCGAGCCCCGTTCCGGCTCGCCATTCCTGCTCGCGGCCTTTGTTCTATCGCGGCTGGTAGTATCGGCATCATTGCGATTGACTTCGGTTCTTTCTCCATCCGTCCGAGCAGTTGATACACCGTTTCTCTCCGGTGGGCCTCAATACGCGCCACTGTAGAGAAACAGCCTAGCTACGGTTTCTAACTACATCATCACATTTGATTCCGGCGGCATTGGAGGTGCAGCATGGCGGACGAGCTCGTCAGCACGGCCCCCGTTCGATGGACTATCGAACGGGGAATCGCAACGTTCCAGAGATGCCGCAGCGCAGCACTTTCGCGTGTGGCACGACTGCTTCAGCTTTACGGAGCGTCGAACTCACCTCTCCTCATTTCCGGCCGAACCGGATCGGGGAAGGAGCTCGCGGCTCGAATCGCGCACCGCAACTCATCGCGCGCGGAGCGTCCACTTGTCGTCGTTCCGTGCTCGCTGTTCTTCGATCCGCACCGGATGCGAGACGAGCTGTTCGACTCACCGGCGAGCATCCTTCGAGAATCGAGAGGCGGCACGTTGCTCCTGGATGAAGTCTCAGCCCTTCCGATGGCCTCTCAGGCGGTGCTCCTCGGACTCTTCGACGAGGAGCTCCGCACGGCCGGCGGAACGGGCGAGACGGGTCTCCGGATCCTCGCAACGACCAACGTGAACCTCGAAGAGTGCGTGAAGGCCGGCACGTTTCGCGCCGATCTTTTGTACCGACTGCGCGTTCTCTCCATTGACGTTCCACCACTCAACGAACATATCGAGGATCTCCCGGTGATCGCCGGCGATATCGTCGACGCGTTGAGCAACGGATCGGCACGTCTCTCTGGCGAAGCGCTCGAGTACCTCGCAACCCTCCCGTGGAACGGTGGGGTGCGAGAGCTCGTGAGCGTTTTGGAGGTCGCCGTGCTCTTGAGCGAAAGTCGGTCGACTATCGATGTCGATTCGATCATCGCACCGGGCAAGGAACCGATGCTCGATCAACTCGCCAACGTGGGCGATGCGAGATCAGCTGCACCGCAAGGCGTGGAGTTTTGCGATTCGACACCAGCCCCGGTCGCGGACCGCAACGAAGAAGATGCCGCCGTAACAACCGCGGCGACTCATCCCGACGAGGCCAGCGCAGCCGGGTCGGATCCGCCTGCGCCACCTCCACTCCCCGCGTCGAGGGGTGCAGCGCAAGCCGCATCTATCGACCAACCACTCCCGCTCCCGTCGGATGGGAGCGCGGAGTTCTGGATCCCGACCTGGGATCTGAAGCAGCTGTTCGAGATGGCGGTTGCGGTTGCGCTCGCCCGGTCGAACGGAAATAAACACCGCGCGGAGCGAATGCTCGGACGCGCAACCGCATACGTGATCAACTTGTTCAAGGTGCGAAGTTCGCCACTACCAGAGGTGGACGCCGCGCGCTGGAATCTCCCCGTCGACCACGGGGAGCTCTATCGCGTGGTCACCGCGGAAGCGACGCGGCTCGACCAAGCGCTCACGGGCACGACCATGGTTCGTGTTCCGGGTGTCACGCCAGCAACGCCGCTCTCACGAACGCGCGCCACTGCCTCGGCGGCAGATCCTCTGGCGCTTCCCCTTCCCCCGGTGGAAGGCCCATACTGGGTCCCAAGCTGGGATATGTCGACGTTGCGGAGGATGGCGCTGGTCGTCGCTCTTGCAAGGTCCGAGGGTCAACAGTTGAAAGCGTGCAGACTCTTGGGAAGGTCCAACGGGTATGTGAGCGTGATGCAGGCCAAGGAGGGCGAGGCAGTTCCGACCTTCGACTTGGAGCGGTGGAATCTTCCGGTCCACCTCGACCAACTTCAGCAAGCGATGCTGAATGAGGGGGCGCGACTCGGAATGAAAGTGACGGATCGCGGAGGATTTCGAGTTCTCTTCGACCCGCGGACAGCTTCGCCCGATCCCTCTGCGGCGGCTCCGCCAGCGCCGCCTCCCCAACCACCAGCACCAATCCCGGAACCTGAGTCTCCGGCAGATCCGCCGGACGTCGATGGTGATGCTCCGGGAGAGGAGGCGAACGCAGCTCCACGAGGACCGGATCCCGATCCTCCCGCTCCAAGCCCGGAACCTGAGCGTCCAGCAGATCCGCCGGACGTCGATGGTGATACTCCGGGAGAGGAGGCAGCGGCACTCCCTTCGGTACCGCCCGCTCCTCCCGCAAGATCGGGGCTCCCTTCAAGAGATGAGCGGAAGGCACTCATTCTCGAACGCTTCGAGATTCACACGTTCAATGTCCCCGTTCTGCTTAGACTCGCGATTCGGCGGGCTCTGACGAAGAACCAGGGAAGCGAGGAGCGCGCCGCTCGAGAGCTCGGATGGCCGGTGAGCAGCGTTCGGAAGCGGCTCGAGAAAGACGAGAAACTCCGCAGGCCGGTTCGGGCTGATGAGCCTAAACTTCCAACGCTCAGTATCCGACAGCTTTGTGCTCTGGCTTATCTCGCGTCGTTAGAAATGACGACTGATCGCCGTGAGCAGTCATTGCTCTTGGGAAGAGAGGAAGCTTGGGTCTTCGATGCGATGGCGACATTCGGGCCGGAGATCCGACGCGTACAGATAAGCATGGGCAAGTAGAGAGGAGGATTCGCGGCACGATCTCCGAGAGGGGGTGGAGCGATAGTGCTCTCATCCCCCTCTCGGATCGTCACAGAGGTTTTCAAAACAAAGGTTGTGCTAGGCTGATTCTCTCAAACCTTTCTCCTTTCCGTCTCTGTGAAGGCTCCTTGGGCTGGGCTAACTACTCGTGACGCTCCTACAAACCCAGAAATGGGTTGTGCCAAGGGGCATCCGCTTGAACAGCGCTCTCCCGGCATGAGACAATCACCCTCGTTCTCCGACGCTCGTTGTTGCAATGCCAGAAGAGCGGATCGGCCGACAATTAAGCGTTGTGAATTTGATCCCCCTCTCTCTCTTTCTCTTGCTGGAGCCTCAATGAGTTTATTGAAGTACCTCGCTCTAACATTCTGCCTCGCCGCATTTTGTGTTCCAGTTCTCAGCGAAGCAAAGACGCTCTATGTCGACAGTGCGATTGGAAACGATTCCACCACCTATGCCGCGAATAACGCGTCGAATCCTTGGCGCACATTGGGGCGTGCAGCGTGGGGGAGCACGGATCGAGAAGCGCGGGTCTCCGCACAGGCGGCCCAGGCGGGCGACGTGGTCCTGGTCTCCGCGGGAACGTACTCAACTGCCGGTTCAAATACACGAAACGAGCCCGCGTTTTACTCGCAGAATGCGGGAACGATTGGCAACCCGGTCACCTACCGCGCGGTTGGTACGGTCAGTCTAGTGTACACCAGCGGCGCTGGACCGATCATCGGCTGCTACTACCAGAACTACGTTACTTGGGATGGCTTCACGATTGACGAGTCGCTCGCGCCCTCGCGCCCCGATACGGGACCGGTTACCTCGTGGGGTTCGACGGGTTGTGTGTTTCAGAATCTCACGATTCTCGGTAACGGCAATTCGAACTCCGCCAACGATAACCACGCGGGCATCCGTATCGAGCAAACGGTTGGAACTGTAATCCGCAACAATCGAATTCAGAACATATTCACGACTGGCAACACGTTTAACGGCGCCTGCGTCAAAACGTATTCGTCCGAAGGCTTCATTATCGAGAACAACGACTTCTCCCAATGCGGCGCGGGTGTCTTCGTGAAAGGGGGGCCGTTCTCAAGCGCGCTTACGCATCGCTCGGTCATTCGATACAATTACTTTCACAACATCGGCAAAGCGAACGTCCAGCAAGGCGGTTGCATCGGGCTACACGCCGGTGCGCCATACAATGCAGCGAATCCCATCGTCATCCATCAAAACTTCTTCGGGAACTGCCAGGAAGCGGCCGTGCGCGTTTGGAATTTTGACGGAACAAATGTCCTGAACAATCCGGCGCACGCCAAGATCGTAAACAACACGTCCGTCGGCTCGCAGAACACCATCTGGGTTTCGAACGGCTTGATCGCGAACGCGGGGATCGTCGTCTGGAACAACATCATGGTCAATAACGCGTCGTTCGCCACCGCGGCGAATGTTGTCAACACGGAACTCCAGAACCCCGCTTACTACGATTCGGAGCACAATCTGTTCTTCGGCTACGGTCAGTTCGCTGCGAGCGCTTCAGGTAACTTCAGCTCACTTGCCACGTGGCAAAGCACTCTCAATCAGGATGCCGCAGCGCCGGCGTCACAGGTTGCCGATCCGCGATTTGTTGGAGGAACTGACTATCATCTCCAAACATCGTCGCCGGCCCGCACGCTGGGCGTTGACTATCTGGACCTCGATGGTGATGGAAGCACAACCGACATCATCCCGGCGGGCATGTATGTCACGGGGAACGAAACGATCGGTCTGACGAGCGGAGGGACCCCGCCCGGCGACTCCACTCCACCAGCGGCTCCCTCGACCTTTCGCACGGCGCCGTAGAGAGCTGGCGAGTAGAGTCGCGCGTCGGGTGAAAAAAGCGCGTCGTTACCCAACTCTATTGCGACGCGCAGCCAAGGGCCATCGAGTGTTGAGCTGTCGCTCTTCGCTCGATGGAATTTGACAACTTTTAGAAGAGTCGAGCGCTCGGCGAGCAGCCTTCGTCTGACCAGACCGAGAACTCAATTTCCTTTCTCAACGTCCTGACCGACAGATATTCCCCAGTCACTCGGTTCCCAGAAAAGTCGTCGAAATCTCTCCAACATCTGCCACTGCCCACTATAGCCCGAGCGCAGTTGGATCGACGTTGGAGGTAATCGTCAAGCCTGCAGATCCGCTACTCGACGCACTGGTACTTCCGTCGGTGGAGACGCTCGCACCCGGCCCACCCCCTCCTCCGAGCCCACCACCGCCTCCTCCTCCACTGCGCGGCGAGGACGTTACAGTTCCCGCGAGGGCCGCGGAAACACCGTTTCCACCAGAAACGTTGATGGTTCCCGTATTGCTCACGGTAGGAGCAATAAGGTGCACGATTCCGCCACCACCGCCACCACCGCCACCAGAGGTCACAGTAACCGCGCCACCAGCCGCGCCCACAGCAGAGATCGTGCCCGCATTCGTAACTGAGATTTGCGATCCGATGACGATGAGACCTCCTGCGCCTCCCCCAGTTCCCGTACTTCCCGTCGCCCCATTCGCCCGAATAAGTCCCGTGCCACCGTTGCTCACTCCACCTGCGCACATAATTCGCAGCGAGCCTCCACCACTCCCACCAAACGCCGAAACACGTCCTCCACCGGCGCCACCAGCCGCAGAAGTTGGACGAAACTGCGCCGCTGCAATCGAGGGATCCATAGCCGGTCCGCTCGCTCCTCCGAAGACGGTCCCTGCCGAAGTTCCATAGGTACCATTTTGGGCGGGATAGGAACCGAGACCGGCAGAAGCAACGTCAACTGGAATGAGAAAAGTATCTGCATTCGTGGCGCCGTAACCACCGCCGCCGCCAAATGCCGCAACCGAAATAGTACCGTTGTTAGTCAAGGTCCCGGTGCAACGGATTGTGGCACCACTGGGAACATTGAGAGTTGTCCCATTGTCGATCGTGATGTTGTTGTACTGCCTGACGGGATCTAATGTGGTGGTTGCGCTGAACACCTGATCGCCATCTGATCCGTCACCATAGGCTCGCAAAGTTCCATCGGACCCAGTTGGGCCGGTAGCGCCAGTCGCGCCAGTCGCACCGGTCGCGCCGGTCGCGCCGGTCGCACCGGTCGCACCGGTCGCACCGGTCGCACCGGTCGCACCAGTTGGGCCGGTCGCACCAGTTGGGCCAGTTGGACCCACGGCTCCAGTTTCTCCGGCAGGACCCTGCGCTCCAGTGGCTCCCTGCGCACCCACGAGTTCTGCGCGGGTAAGAAACTTCGTCTCGCCAGCGCGGCATCGCGTCCGGAGAGCGATCGCACCGGTCGAATTGTTATAACAAATCGCGCGCGGAGGTTTGGGAGCCGCAAAGCTCAACGAGGGGAAGCACAAGAGCATTGGTAGTGTAACGAGGCCGAACGTGGGGGCTTTTCGGAGCAGCATCTGAATCCTGCGAGAAATGAGTGAAACCCAAGGAATATCCAGAGCAGTTCACCTACCTTCAAATGGAAGCTGCTCCGACACACCCGGAGGGCGTTTGTCGCCTGCGATGTGCTCGCATTCGATCGACCTATACGAGTCTGTCTTCTGTGCAACACCGAAAGGCAAAGCGCGTCTGCTCGCAAGCAAGCAGACGCGAGATACGCAAACGATGCGGTCAAAAATTACTACGATTCTCTATCGCCCCGCTATCACAAGT
>JADYYL010000267.1 GCA_020853655.1 Deltaproteobacteria bacterium | reverse complement strand
GTTTCGTCCCCGAAAGATGTCCCGACATACGATCTCAAGCCGGAGATGAGTGCGGCAGGCGTGACCGATCGATTGATCGAGCACCTTCGTGCACACCCCACCGATGTCGTCATTCTGAACTACGCGAACTGTGACATGGTCGGCCATACCGGCTCGATGGAAGCGACGGTGAAGGCGGTCGAAGCGGTCGATTCGAATCTAGGGCGCCTGCTTGCCGTGCTCGAGTCTCTGGGCGGTCGCGCGATTATTACAGCGGACCACGGAAACGCTGACCAGATGATCGACTATGAAACCGGCGGCGTGCATACGTTTCACACGAAGCATCCGGTACCTTTGGTGCTCTGGGGTGTGGGGAACGTAGCTCTGAAGAGCGGCGGTTCACTGTGTGATATCGCGCCAACGGCGTGCGAAATATTGGGCATCGCTCCCTCGCCATTAATGACCGGGGAGTCGCTGATTGGGTCGGGGCGGATCACGCCCAAGGAATAGTTTTCCGTTGTAAGAGCCGACGCGGTGCGGAGGCAGCGTCAGAGACTCGCTGGCGGGAGTTCGAAGCCCGCGAAGGGACTCACATCAGAAAAATTTGAGGTCCTTGAACTATCGCTCACGATTGTGTGCGGTGCGAAATCCTTTCGCATCGACATGTCGCAATCGATCCTTTTGAGCGGACCTCCGACTCACTTCACCTTCCCCTGTCCCTCGACTCTCAACGGTCCTGCGACGTTCGGTTCGAACTTCAATGGAGTGAGCAGAGCGCGCGGTGCGCTCGCCCACTCCATTTTTGGATCTCGTCATTGCCGTGCACTTCCTGACATCCGCAGTCTGTCCCAGCGTTCACCGGAGACAGCTCAGATGACCTTCTCTACGCAGCGTCGTCTTCGTCGTCGCTGCCGGTTGACCGCGTCGGCGCAACCGATCCCGGCGCGTCGCGTTCCGTGGCTCCCAGCACGTTGTCGATGATCTCGCCGTGGTCCGGGAACTTGGCCCGGATCAGATCGGGCGACAAGCCCTGGGAAAGCATCTCTTCGACCTGTTCGGCAACTGTCATCTCGGACATGAACAACCTCCTGAACCCCCGCCAAGATTGGCGCATCACGTCATGCGATGTGGGTGACAGGAGAGTGGCGTTGAACGGAAACAGCGTCAAGAGGAACAGGCCTAGGACAGAACGGCGAGCTCGCTCTTGAATAACTCCTCAGCGTTCTCGCGAGGCCGAATGATGCGAACTTCACCGCCGTCAACGAGGACTTCGGCCGGCCGACCACGGGTATTGTAATTGGAGGCCATCACAGCGCCGTATGCGCCGGCGGTCTGAACCGCAATTAAATCACCACGTTGGGAGAGGGGGAGCTGGCGGTCATGCGCAAAACAGTCTGCCGTCTCGCAGACTGGGCCCACGACATCGGCCACAATAAGGTCGGAGCCATCCTTCGCAGGCTCACGTACCGCGACGATCTCATGATAGGCATCATAGAGCACCGGACGAATGAGATCGTTGAAGCCCGCGTCGAGGATCATGAATTCTTTGTGACGGGCTTTCTTGACGAACACGACCCGGCTGAGAAGGGTCCCCGCTTCCGCAAAGATGGCGCGTCCCGGCTCCACAATAACTTTCACATGGAGTCCTGAGAGGCAGCGTCGAACGATCGACGCATACTCCGCGATACTTGGAACTGGTGAGCCGTCGTAGGTCACCCCGAGTCCACCTCCGATATCGACGTAACGCAGGTCGGGCACAGCGGCCGCCACCTCACCCACCATCGCGGCTAATCGCGAGAACGCCTCGTCGAAGACAGACGCATCCGTGATGAGCGAACCGATGTGGCAGTCGACGCCGGCGAAGTCGAGACCCGGAAAAGCGGCGTGGTTCTGATATGTCTGGACAGCGTCGGCAAATGGAATGCCGAACTTATGCGCCTCCATCCCCGTATTGATGTGGTGATGCGTTTTCGCATCGACATCGGGATTCACGCGAAGAGCCACTCGCGCCTTCTTCCCTGCTTCAACCGCAAGAGCGTTCACGCGCTCAAGTTCCGGCAGCGACTCCACATTGATGAGTAAGATGTCATGCTCAATCGCAAACCGGATCTCTTCGTCGGTTTTTCCAACCCCCGCGAACACTGTCTTTCGTGGATCGCCGCCTGCCGCAATGACACGCTTCAGTTCTCCTATCGAGACAACGTCGAACCCAGAACCACGTTCAGCGAGAAGCTTGAGCAGGGAGAGATTGGAGTTCGCTTTCACGGAGACGCAAATACACTCTCCAGGCTGCGAGAACGCCTGCGCGAATGCATCAAACCGCTCGACGATACTCCGTCGGCTGTAGACATACGTCGGTGTGCCGAAACGCTCCGCGATGGATGAGAGTGGAACATCCTCCACACACAGCTCGCCGTCACGATACCGGGTATACGGCGGAAAGTGGGGCACGTGTGGTGCGGAGTTGGCCGCACTTTGGGCGAGATTCGTGCTCGAGCCTTTCATAACGTCTCATGGAGTGGGGGGCTGATAATTCCGGCGACGAAGCTCCAAAAGTCGCCTGCCGAGCCGAAATTGTAAAGCTCCTCCGCCCTCCGAACCGGTCATCCCCAGTCATTCAGCCCGCAGGCCGAATGCTGTTGAGGAAGTTCCGCATCCTGGAAACATCAAGCCCGTGTTCGCGCAGATGGCGAATAAACGCGGTTCCGACAATGCCGCCAGCGGAGTGAGCAGTCGCTCCGGAGAAAGTCGGCGCATCGTGGATGCCGAAGCCAACAATCACGGGATTCCGCAGATCGAGATCCGAGAGTCGTTTGAAATAGGAGAGCTGCGCTTCGCCAAATCCACCGGTTGCACCGGTCACGCCAGAAACCGACACAGCATAAAGAAATCCGTTCACCGAGGAATCGATCTCTCGAACCCTCGAGTCGGAGGTCGACGGCGCAATCATCCCAGCGTATGCGAGGCCCGCACGTTCAACGTCGCTTTGAAATGTCGCGCAATATTCCTCGAGCGGAAGATCGGGAAGGATGAGCCCGTCGACACCAGCGACCATACAATCGTTCACGAAACGCTTCGGACCGAACTGCATCACTGGATTCCAGTAGCCCATCAAGAACACTGGTATCGAGACAGACGATCGGAGCGACTCGAGCTGGCGGAACAGCAACTCGATGGTCATCCCGTTCTCGAGTGCTACCTCTGACGCGGATTGAATCACCGGGCCGTCAGCGACGGGATCGGAGAACGGCATCCCAATCTCGAGCATGTCGGCGCCCGCGTCCTGAAGAGTCCGCGCTAACCGCACGGTATCGTCGAGCTGCGGAAAGCCGGCGGTCATATAAACCGAGAGGAGCGGCCTGCCGTTCGAGACGGCGTCACGAAAGCGCTGGCTCATTCCGCCTCCGGAGTCGCGAGTTCGCGTTCATAAGTCGCCAGGTCTTTGTCCCCCCGTCCCGAAAGTACAAGCACGACTCGCACACCCGGCTCGAAGCGCGCGAGCGAGAGCGCGGCGATGGCATGGGCCGATTCAAGCGCCGGTATGATCCCCTCCGTTCTACAGAGGAGTTTGACGGCATCGAGCGCCTGTCGATCAGTCACGGCGACATACTCCGCTCGCCCCGATGCATGGAGATGGGCGTGCTGCGGACCGACTCCGGGATAGTCGAGTCCCGCCGATATCGAATGCGCCTCGACAATCTGTCCATCGTTGGTCTGCAGGAGCATCGTGCGTGCCCCATGCAGTACCCCGGGTCGTCCAAGGGTGAGTGTCGCTGCGGTGCACGGAGTAGCAATCCCCTCGCCCGCAGCCTCTGCGCCGATCAAGCGAACTTGCGCGTTGTCGAGGAAGCGCACGAAACCTCCGATCGCATTACTTCCACCACCCACACATGCAACGATTGCATCCGGCACGTCTCCACCGGTCGCAGCGGCAAACTGAGTCTCGATCTCGGCACCGATCACAGATTGAAACGCCGCCACCATCGATGGGAACGGATGGGGACCGACAACCGATCCGATCACGTAGTGTGTGTCCGCCGGGTTGGCGATCCAATCCCGAAGTGCTTCGTTCGTCGCATCCTTGAGCGTCTCGCTGCCCGACGTGACGGAGCGCACTTCAGCGCCGAGCAGCCGCATCCGAGCAACGTTTGGGGCCTGTCGCTCCATATCTCGACGACCCATGTAAACCACACAGGGGAGGTTGAGCAGCGCGCACGCCGTTGCCGTGGCGACGCCGTGTTGCCCTGCGCCCGTCTCGGCGATGATCCGCGTTCGACCAAGACGCCGAGCAAGAAGCACCTGCCCAATCGCATTGTTGAGCTTGTGCGATCCCGTGTGGCACAGATCTTCGCGCTTCAGAAATATGGTAACTCCGAGATCCTCGGACAACCGTCGAGCGTGATACAACGGCGTCGGTCGTCCCACGTAATCTCGGAGGAGCGCATCGAGCTCTTGCCGAAAACCCACTTCGGCCAGAATCTCTCGATACCGACTCGCGAGCGTGACAACATTCTCTCGAAGCATTTCAGGAATGAATGCTCCACCAAACTCGCCAAAATACCCCTCGCGAATCGGGTTGTGTTCCACAGCCATCACCTTAGTTCCTCCAGAATCTTTGCGATGACCTTCGGGTCTTTGATACCCGGCTCGCGCTCGCATCGGCTGTTTAAATCAATACCAACGCATCGCTCATGCTCAAACGCACGCAGCGCCGCTACCGAGTCGGGGCCAATTCCGCCGGCGAGAAGGAACGGAACTGGAAGCACGTAGCCGCTAAGGACTTCCCATGAGAACCCACTCCCGGTTCCCCCACTCGTTCCATCAGGGCGCGCCGTATCGAACACAAACAGGTCCACGACCGATGCATATGCGCCACAAGCAGCGAGCGACTGCTCGTCGCTGACGGCAATGGCCTTCATCACCACGACGCCTTCACGAAGGGTCGAGCACATGTCCGGACTCTCCGCTCCGTGAAGCTGCACTGCGCTGAGCGCAAAATGCTCGATCGCGGCGCGAATCTCCTCGAGCGGCTGATCTTGAAACACACCGACAAGCTTTCCCTGAAGCGCTTTCGTCGCCGTAGGAGAAAGATCACCTCCAAAGCGAGGAGACGTCCGGATGAAATTTAGTCCGAGCAGCTCAACACCGAGCGCATCGACATCGCGCAGGTTCTGTTCCACCCGCAGTCCGCACACTTTGACGATGGGGTTCTTCATCTCGTCCCCCCAAAATCCTTGAGAAAGGATGCACACGCGAGGCCGGGTTCCTCTTCCTGAAGAAATCTCTCCCCCATGAGGAAGCCGGAATATCCCGCAGAATGCAGCTCGCGCACGATCTCTGGGGTCCGCAGCCCACTCTCGGAGATCCGAATGCTCTCGCGCGGGAGATACTCCGCCAGCTCGAAAGAGCGGGCGACGTCGATCTGAAGCGTCTTGAGATCCCGATTGTTCACGCCAACGACATCGACGCTCTGATTCATTCGCTCGAGTTCCTCAACTGTATGCAGCTCGAGGAGCACCTCGAGCGACAACGAATGGGCGGCGCTGATCAACCGTGTTACCTCGTCCGTCTGCAGCACCGCTGCGATGAGCAATATGGCATCCGCGCCGTATGCGCGCGCCTCGACGAGCTGCTCGGCATCAATGATGAAATCCTTCTGGAGTATCGGAAGTCCTGTGATGCTTCTCGCGTGCCCGAGATCCTCGAGACACCCCCCAAACGAGTGCGAATCCGTGAGGATGGAAAGCGCAGCGGCCCCAGCGGCCTCATACCCTCGAACGACGCGCTCCATATCGCTCGCGCCGGTGAACTCACCGGCCGACGGAGAGCGGCGTTTGAACTCCGCGATGATTCGAGGCGAACTCGAACTCGTCAAAGCTCCGCGCAGCGAGCGCCCTTGGCCAGCATCGGCGGCAGCTCTCTCGAGTGCTGCCCGCTCCTGCCTTGACCGAGTGCGCACCCGCTCAGCAACCTCGAGCCGCTTTGCAGCAACAATCGAGTCCAGCAAGTTTTTTCCGTTCTTCGTCATCGGCCGCCTCGGAGTGTTTTGAGGACCCCCGCTGCAGCACCAGAGCGGATGGATTGTCGAGCGGCGAGAACGGCATCGGTAATCGACATTTCCGCTCTTGCCACGGAGATAGCCAACGCGGAATTCGCGATGACCACATCCTCTTGAGATCGACTCCCACTTCCACCGAGCACCTGCTCAATCAACTCTGCGTTGCCATCCGGCGATGAGGCTCCTCGTAGCTCTTCCGCATCAACGGGAGACATTCCAAAATCCTTCGGACTCAATACCTGCTCTCCCGTGGGGCGTTGAACGACCGCGTTGGAGGTTAAGGAGATCTCGTCGTAGCCATCGAGCGAGTAGACCACTGCTGCCGTGGAGCCCGACACATCGAGGACATCGCAGACAAGCGCCAGCAGCGCGGGATCGCTGACACCGACAACTTGCTTCGCGGGACGCGCGGGGTTTGAAATCGGACCGAGCACATTGAAGACGGTGCGCAGCCCCAGCTCACGGCGAATCCCGGCGAGAGATTTCATTGCCGGATGAAACAGCGGTGCGTGAAGGAACGCAATCGATGCGCGCTCGAGGTCCCGGTTTACGCCAGCCTCATCGACCGGGAATTCGATCCCAAGTGCCTCCAATACTGTCGACGAACCACAGCGTGACGAGAAGCCGTGATTGCCGTGCTTCACCACCGGCACGCCAGCACCCGCGACGACAAACGCGGTCGCCGTCGAAATGTTGAAAGTGTCCTTACCGTCTCCACCCGTTCCGCACACATCGATCGCGTCTGCCCGTTCGAGCCGAATCGGGGTGGCAAGCTCCAACATCGCCGATCGAAATCCGATCAGTTCCTCGACGGTCGCGAGCCGCATCGCAAATGCCGTGAGAAAGGCGACGACGAATGGTTGCGGTATCTTCTCGGTCGCGACGACCCGAAGAAGCTCGGAACTCTCGTAACGGGAAAGAATGTCGCCCGAGCAAAGTCGCTTGAGAATCTCTTGCACTCGAATCATATCCGTCCCCCATCGATGATCATCAGGAAGTTCTTCGCGATCTGTTCTCCGTGCTCCGTCAAAATCGACTCCGGGTGGAACTGAACTCCCCACACGGGAAGGTGTTGATGCCGGAGCGCCATCACTTCGCCACGCTCATCGATTGCCGTCACCGTGAGATGCGACGGAAGTGATTCTCGCTCGACCACCCATGAATGGTACCGTCCGACCAAGAAGCGGTTCGGGAGATGATTGAACAGCGGATCGCCGACATCCAAGATCTCCATCGGAAGTGCGTGCCCATGCACCGGCCGCTCGAGGTTGCGAAGCGTCCCTCCGAACTGCTCTCCGATACACTGATGCCCGAGGCAGACCCCGAGCATCGGCTTCTTCAGCTCTTGCCCCACGATTTCTGGCATTCGACCGGCCTCGTTCGGGATCCCTGGCCCGGGAGAGAGGACGATCGCATCGGCTTGAAGAACCTCCTCGTCGGAAACTCGGTCGTTTCGCCGAACGTGGATATCGGTCACCCCAAGCGATCGGAACAGATGCACCACGTTGAAGGTGAAGGAATCGAAGTTGTCGATGAGCAGCAATCTCATGAGCACCTCCGCGACGCCTGATCGATGGCCTGCCGTAACGCGCGAAGCTTGTGATGCACTTCCTGCGTCTCCGTCTGCGGATCCGAGTCGAGCACGACGCCAGACCCCGCCCGGTAGGAAAGCGTGTTGTCTTGGCTCAGCATCGTCCGAATAAGGATCGCGTGCACACTTTCTCCGTTGAATCCGAAGAATCCAAGACAGCCGCCATACCACTCGCGCGGGAGCTCTTCGTAACGATCGATCAGCTCCATCGCTCGATACTTCGGCGCGCCGGACAATGTCCCCGCCGGGAACGATGCACCGAGGAGTGTGAGCGGATCCAGGTCGCTCGGCATCTCGCCGACGATTCTCGAAACGAGATGGATCACATGTGAGTAGAACTGAATCGCGCGGAACTCTTCAACGGCCACCGGATGACAGAACCGACTCAGGTCGTTGCGCGCGAGGTCGACCAACATCACATGCTCTGCGTTCTCCTTCGGATCCTGCTTCAGCCGCTCCGCCGCAGCGAGGTCCTCGGCGTCGTTGCCGGTTCGGCGATACGTTCCTGCGATGGAGCAGATCGACGCTCGTGACTCTTTCGTCAAGAGCTGTGCTTCCGGCGATGAGCCAATCAATCGAAACGCACCGCAGTCGAAGTAAAAGAGGAATGGCGAAGGATTGAGTGAGCGCAACTCTCGATATACCTCGAAATCGTCACCCTCGTATCGCTGCGAGAACTGCCGCGAGGGCACGATCTGAAAGACATCCCCACGTTGTATGTGGACCTTCACTTTCTCGACAAGCGCGATATGCGCCTCATCCGTTCGATTGGACTGCTCTCTTCCGTCGGCGTGAAAGCGAGTGCGGACGGGAGCTGACTGAATCATCGACTCGAGCTCCGGGAACGGTAGAAGCTCGCCATCGCAGGAATTCTGCACGATCGTCATCGTGCTTCGGAAGTGATCGAGAGTGATGACGTAGCGAAACAGCGAGTATTGCAGGAGGGGGAGTGTCCTCTCTGCTCGAGCGAATTCGATGTCTTCGAAGCACTGGACCGCGTCGTATCCGGTGAACCCGAAGAATCCGTTGCAGCCACCCTGAGCCGAGCCGGTCGGATCAAACGAACGCAAGAATGCTTGCAAGCGAGCTGGTACCGCCCGGGGACTCTCGATCTCCTCCGTCGTCGTCGCCCCGTCGGGTGTCACGGTCAGCACCCGATCCTCATACGCTACAAACTTGGCGATAGGATCGAAACAGATGAATGAGCGGCTATTCTCGCTTGAGCGATAGTCTGAACTTTCCAGCAGGAGCGACCCTGGGTACCGCGAACGGATGGCCAGATACAGCCCGACGGGCGTGACCATGTCCGCGAGGAACGTCTGGGACCGAACGGTGAGAGGAATCGTTGGCATAGGGAACACGCGGGTCTGGTGCACTCGGAGAGACGTCGGAAGGACGAGCGTCGCCGAACAGAACAATCAAAAAGAAATTTGTGAAGAAGAAATTATCGAACGGAAGTGATTGGCGCGAGAACGCGCGAAGATGTTTGGGGCGTTACGCCCACCAGATCGAGAGAAAGGTATGGAGGTCCATCGAAATCATTCGTTTATCCTACGTATCGTGCCACGGGTCGTCAAGAACTGCTTGGGACAGGAAGAGGTTCGCTCTCCTTTCGAAACACCATTCTGGACGGCGATCGCCCAAAACTTGCTCGCGATACGAAGGAGTTACGAACACTCGGCCTTCTCTCGAGAAAAAACGAATGTGTGCTTTGACCGGCATTCGTTCTCTGACGTAGAAGTAGTGGTCCCGTCCTCGCAAAGCAGTTCTTTCTCCCGTTCCCTTTCCACGAGTAGTGCACGTCACGGCCCTCTCTTCCGCGCGCGCGGAAGGCATGGGCCTTTGCTCGTAGGTTCTTCTTAAGGGGGTGCGCATGAGTCGACGGAGAAATCGAATGCCGCACGAAACGGAGTGCGATCGGGATCCAATCAGCAGTGCCATCATCAAGGCGGGAGGATCGTCAATTTCACTGTATCGCACGATGGGTATCAGCGCGCGGCAGGAGTGCGCGTTCGCACTCATCGCAGCGCTGGATGTCTGCATCAGGACGCACGATCCGAGACAGAGCGAGGTCGAGTGCATCCTCGTCAAGGCGTTCCAGGTCGACGGGAAGAGTTCCATCAAGTCGCTGGTCGGCCGGGAACTCGCCTGGCGCATCGATCAGCTCTACACTCACCGCGCTATCCGCGTCGCCACTCAGTGGCTGATGTGGAGAAAGGAAAGCCCGGAGCTCGATCCGAAGGCGATTGCGCGCGTCGCCCGTCGCCTCGCGCAGGAACGCGTGATCACGCCGCACCTGCCCCGCTCCATGAAGGAACTCGCTCTGGAGGGCGACCGCGGCTACCGACTCCTCATCGGTGCCGTGCTCGATCGCCAGCTTCGCCGTCGCAACGAGCTGGTGGGCTCCAGGCCGGAGACCAACGGTCACCGCATCATCACGGCAGCTCGGCTTGCCGAGCTTTCCGATGACGACCGCCAACGGCTCAAACTCGAGCTGCTCGCTCGGCCGGACGAATGGCACCGAATGCCACTCACCCCGGGACAGCTCGCAGCCGTCGATCACCCGGTCGAACGGCGGTTCATCGCAGACCTCGCCGACAGACTCGTCGCCGCCGGCGAACTGCCCCGGCTCCGGTAACGGCAGCAGCAATCCATCGCGGCCCAGATCCCATGGTGGGGCATGAGAGCAATCGGCTCATGCTCCACCGGAAAGGACGCTAAAATGTTTTCACAATTATCGGTTTCGGAAGTGCCCATGCCAATCTCACTCCCAGGCGATCATCAATCGTATTTTCTTACGGAAAACGATTGTGACCGCTGCCCCAATGTTCCGAGCGGACCCGTCACGTAAAACTGCGTGCGCCATCGCTCCGAGCTTCGCGCGCGACGCCCCTTCGTGTGACTCACTCGCACCACTCGTTCGTAGATGTTTCGCTCGCGCGTTTTCTTCAGTGCGACGTTCTTCACGCTGCCGTTGGGCGACACAATCCGTACGAACACACCGGTCGGGGAAACGCCATTTCGAACGCGGGCACGAAACTTCACGCGCGCGCTCCCATCAATCCGACCTGGACTGATCGAACTGCGCGATATGGCATTCGGCGTCAAGGTACCACCACCGCCACCGGGACTCCCCGGCGTAATCGGTTCCGGGAGCGTCGTCACCGTGACGGGGACATCGCTGACAGAGCTCGCTCGATTGAGCCCGTCGCTCACAATCGCCGTGATGAAATATGTCCCAGTGGCAACACCACGAGTGTCCCACGCAAAACTTCCAGACGCGACTTGCGAAGCGTTCAGACTCGCGAAACGCACACCAGGAATTCCACCACGGGCATCGCTCCCGTAATAGAGATCCATGGTCACAGGGTTTTGTTCCGGATCGCGCACTGACCACTGGATCAGATAGCGCCCATCATTGGAATTGCGATTCTCCGCATAGAGCTCCGCGAAATCGAGCGCAAAGCGGGTCGCAGGGGTCGCCTCAACCGGATAAAACCGGAGTGAAGTCACTTTCCCGATCGACTGCCACGTCGTGCCGCTCTCGTGATTCGCGGGATTCTGCATATCGAAGCAATAGGTCGTCAATCCGTTCGCGTAGTCCGGAAACGCGTTCGAACGTTCTACCAGTTCGTTCGCGAGCGAACTGCCAATCGCTCCGCGCACCGTTCGATCCTGCCACACCACTCTGCTCACCCAACCCGCACGGTTCAGGCCGACGGCATCGCCGTTCCGTGGAAGATTGGTGGAGTCTATTTGCATGCGCGTGCAGAAGTAGCGCCACTCGGCTGGAATAATCGGAACCGTCGGGGAGACGGGGAACGTGACCTGCGTATCGATCTCGAAGGTCAGGTGGTTGTTGTCCGGGTCCTGATCCGACGTCGCGTGGAAGTAGCCGTTCGCAAAGGACCAGTCGTGGTAGTAGCGACTGCGCTGCGCCAGCGCAGGATTCGCGTTCGCCACATCTTCCGGACCGTTCATGTCCCAAGCGTTGCCGAGCACATCTCGCGAGTATGCTCGGCCGCTCCTCTTACTCGGGGAGATAAACTTGAGTTGCGGCTTTCCGTTCACGATGAGCGGGCCAATGTAATTGCTTCGAGCTCGCGTCGCAATCGATGTCGGGCTGTGGCGATCTTGCTGAAGATAGAAATAGTATCGCCCCGGTGGGAGCCCACCCGTGCTAACCGCATAGCTTCCGCTGAGCGGCTGCTCGCGCGCGATCACACTGCCGTCGTATCCCGCCGCATCCGTATCGACCACGACCGAGATAAAATCACGAGTGGCGCCGGAGGTCAGGAAACTCCCGGAGGAACTCCACGAAACATTGAATGTGTCGTCACTATTCGGATCGTACACCCGAAACCAGTCCAGGCCAGTAATGCCGCCCGCAGGCTCGAAAAACGAAGGGATGAGTGTGATGCCGAAAATCTCACCGCTCCATGGGGTCCCGGCGGGAGCCTTCGACGGCATGTGCTGATCGTAAATGGTCCAGGCATTCGGAGCGCTCGTCTGAAAGCCGCTGCTGAGCTGCGTACCGTCGTTCTGTCCCCAGCCTCCGACCGCGTAGTTCGTGGGCGACAAGCTCCAGAGGAACGAGAAAGTGCTCGGCGAGGAATTTCGCATCCTGAAACTTGAGTTCGTGTACTTCGCGGCGAGCAAACTCCGCTGAAAGAATCCGAGCTGTCCGCAGTCCTCTCGAGAGACCGCAATATTCGTCCCGATCGTTGGAATGGGAAGAATGCCAAGTACTCCGCCTTGGCGTTCAGGATGAGCGCCGGTCCACGCACCACCGCCGGTGCTATAGGGCTCATAGCTCCAGCTATTGAACCCTGTGTCGCAAGTGGTGTCGAAGTTGCGGCCCGAATGGAGCACATCGGTGAAATACTCGTCGGCGTCCTTCACGGTTCTGCCTGTGCCGGTGGCGCTGACAGACTGCGCATCACTCTCGACCGGCGCGGCGAGCGCGACCAGAACAAGAAACGGGCCCAGAGCAAGAATCGACTTTAGACACCGGAGGGTGGGTCGCCGCATGCGATCACGAAGAGAATGCGGATAAGAAACTCTATCCTGTAGTTCACAGAGCCGTGCGCTCCCTCGATTCGAGGTTCCGCACCGAGAGACCGCAGTTGAGAACAATCCGAGCGATTCGGAAACCCCAAAAATCATGCGCAAATGCTCCCGCTATCGAGCTCAAATATGAGCTTCGTGAGAGAATCTCTGCCACCAGGCAACACCTGCCCCTCTACCCGTCTTGAACCTCTGTCGTTTCTTGGACGATAAAGCTCCAAAGAAACTCCGCTCTCATTTCAGTTCGGGCGGGTCGGCGCGCGGAGGTGAGCAGAGCATCGTGAGGAAACGTTGTCTGTCTCCACGCACTCACCTCCTCGACTTCATTATGCACGCGGTGGTCACATCAGTGATTCCCGGTCGTGAAAACCCGCGGGTGACGACCACGCAGAAATTCTCAGACGCGCTCCCACTAAAAGGTCAGCGCTGACGTGCAGACAGTGAGGAAGAAGTCTTCCGCAGGTCTGCAACAATTGCGGGCTCGCAACTGTCGACATGCGCTGCAATTGAGCCAAGTCGGAGCTCTCCTTAGTTCCACGAAATCTCATGCTCTCCGTCCGGCCGTGATTCGAAGAATGAGACGTGCATGCCAACGAGCGAGGACAAAGTGGAACGAAGAAGGAAATTGCTGAATCACCGCGTCTCTCGCTCCCCATCTCCAAAGCAGGTGCATACGGCGCCCAGCGACAGATGGAACGAGCCCTTCTCGATGCGTCGAATCTTGACTCGCGCATTGGAACCTCTCTTTCCCTGGGAGTGCATGCTCTGTCACCGTCGTGACGCCGTTCTCAGAGTGGATCGCATCAATGCAGCGCTCTGCCGTGAATGCCTTCCTTGGGTCAACCTGCCGCCGGGAATGAGCTATCTACCAACGCTCGAAACAGCGCTTCGTGTTTGCGATCGATGCGGTGAGCGCTTGGAAGATGATGAGGAGCGTTCTTGTCGCATGTGCTCGATGGAGCCGCTGCCACTTCGAGCCGCCCGATCGCTCTTCGTCTATCGAGACCGCGCCGAATCGATCGTCTGCCTGTTGAAGTACGGAGGCCAGAGCCGACTTGCTTCGGTGATTGCTCGAGCATTCTACTTCGCTCTCGTCCCCAACGATCCTCTCTCGCCATTCTCTGGGACAGAAAGAGAGGACCCTTCACACAGCATCCTGCCTCATCGGGACTGGAACCTGATCGTGCCGATGCCGTCAGCGCCCCGTATCTTGCGCGAGCGCGGGTTTAGCCACATGACACTTGTGGCCCGACAGCTCGCCCCTGCGCTTCGTCGGCAAACGGAAGCATTTGCTCTACGCGTTGGCCGAGATCGCGATCCACAAGCCTCGCTTCCTCTCCCGTTGCGCGAGAAGAACGTTCGAAATTCCTTCTCCGCTAATCCTCGCCTGGTCAGCGGCAGGAGCATCCTGCTCATCGATGATATGCTGACCACCGGCGCATCGCTCCAAGCTGCTGCTGAGGCCCTCCTTCAGGCCGGAGCTCGTACCGTGGATGGGATCACGTTTGCACGGTCACCGAACTTTCAGCGATATCGTCGGGCGATCCAGCTCGGGAAAGGCGACGGGAGAGCGAGAAAAAAGTGTTCACAAGACGGTTCGAGCTTGCCGCACGGGTGGTCGTTCGATGTAATCTCCGCTCAATGACGAAACCGCTTTCAATGCTAGTGACACCATGAAGTTTCCGTTCCTCCTTCTCTGCCTCGCCCTCTGCGCCTGCACCGGCGATAGCCGCGATTCGGCACGTCTGCAGGGAAGTATCGAAGAGTTGCGCCACGACGTGAGGCGGCTCGAGAAGAAGCTCGACGAAGCCCTCCTCTCTCGCGCATCACGGGCCGGTCTCGATGCCGATCCCGTAGTTGCGCCACCGCCGCAGACCTCAGCAACCGTTGCGGACGACGCCACTCCAAAAGTTGAAAAGGAGCGGAAAAAAGTCGAAGCAATCGAAATGGTGTCCTTTGAAATGGATGGAAGCGAAGAGGACGACCCGTATCTGGGGCCATCTGACGCACCCCGCGTCCTCATGGCTTTTACGAACTTTGAATGTTCGACGTGCCGCGACTTTGTCCGAGAAACGCTTCCGAAACTTCGAACGGAGTTCATCAACGACGGGAAGCTGAAGTTCATCCTTCGTGACTTCCCCCTTCCGCAGCAAGTTCGTTCCGGGGAGCTTTCGCAGATCGCACACTGTGCTGGCGAGCAGGGAGTGTATTGGGAGGCACACGAAGCGCTCTCTTCCGCAGCCGAAAAGGCTACTCCGGTAGATCCGAAACAGCTCGCGACATTTCTTCGACTCAAAGACTCGAAGAAATTCATTTCGTGCGCGAAGGGGACGCGCTACCGACGCGAGGTCGAGCGGGATCAAATGGACGGCGAGAGACTCGGCGTCACGGGGATACCCGCGTTCTTTCTCGCGGTACGATCAGACGATGGGACGTATCGCGGAGTCCGTATCCGGGGGGCGCAGCCGTATGGGGTATTCCGGAAGGCAATCGAGAACATGGAGCTGAACTGAGGAAGAGGTTCATCATATCGAGTCTGATGGACCTCAAAGCAAAGTCCGGCGGCGGGTAATCGAAATCAGCCGAATACCTCGCAACCGAGCGCCTTGGCGATCATCCCAATGAGAACCGCACTGCCGAGAAATTGATGAGTCACGTAAACCCCGAAAAGCCCGACATGCCTCCGCGCATTCTCATTATTGACGACGACAGCTCATTCGCGAAGATCGCAGAGATTCGACTGCGCGGATGGAGACCCGGTGTTCAGTTCTGTTTTGCGACCCTCTTGGCTGACGCTCGCAAGTATCTCGACGAAGCGCCGGAACCATTCGTCCTCGTGCTCCTCGATCAGCACCTCCCCGACGGCATGGGAACAGAGATCCTCTCGCACCCGAAACTCGAGCAGAGCGCGGTGCTGGCGATGAGTTCAGATAGCGATCCGATTGTTCCTGCGAACGCCGTCCGTGCCGGCGCAGGACACTTTCTCGCGAAGACGCAACTGCGCGAGCACCTCTTCCTTCCCCTGGTCGAGGCTCTCGTCGAACAGAAACGCATTCAGCAGGAACTGCTCGCGGCAAAGATTCGCGAATCACGATTGCAGACGATTCAGCGGCTGATCGCCACGCTCCGGCACGAGATCAACAACCCGCTCGGAGCGGTGCTCGGCGGAACGTATCTGCTCCGGACTCGCGTGTCCGGGGCCTCCTCTGACGACGAAACTAGTCGCCTGATCGAGTCGAGCGGTGAGCGGATCAGTCACGTTCTCAAGGAATTGTGTCGGGCAGCAGAGCTCGATGAGCTCGAAGAGGTGACGAAGGCACAGGAACAGCTTTTCCAGATCCCCGGCGACCCCCGTTGGGATGAGAAATAGATGGGATGAGAAATAAAAAAGCCGGGACGAATCCCGGCTTTCCACACGACGTTCTCTCCGTCGCAATTGAATCCTAGCCTTGAACTACGAGCCCCGAACGAAGGGGAGCAGTCCGAGTTGTTGCGAGCGCTTGATCGCCTTAGCAACGCGGCGTTGATTCTGAGCGGTGAGACCCGTCATACGTCGCGGAAGAATTCGTCCGCGTTCGCTCATGAAGCGGCTCAGCAGCTTCGGGTTCTTGTAGTCGATCGTAAGCGTGTCGTCTTCAACAAACGGGTCCATCTTGCGCTTGCGTCGGATGCCGATGTCGAGCGGCTGAGCCCGGAAGTATCCGATCGGAGCGGGACGCGAATGTCCATCGCCACCTTCGTCTGAGTGATGCTCACGCTGAAAACGTCCACCTTCAGGACGTCCTTCGCCGGGGCGCCCTTCGCCACGTCGTTGCGAGCGATCTTCGCTCACCTTGATCGGCCGGCCTTCCCAAACGTTACCGTCAAGTTCGCGAATTGCCTTTTGAGCTTCTTCGGCCGACGACATCTCGACGAAGCCGAAGCCACGCGAGCGTCCACCCGGACCCTCTGTCATAACTTTTGCAGAGATAACCGTTCCGATCTTGGCGAAGAGCTCCTTGAGCTTCACTTCGTCGACGGAGAAGCTAAAATTTCCAACGAATAGTTTTGTCATAAGTGGTCCGTGGTTGCGCGAGTAATCAAATCGCTTCGAATCCGGGCTAGAGGAGACGAGGCGCGCTCTTCGTCAGAGCGAAAAACAGAATCGGTTCGTAGCTCCGAGTGGCCGCGATCCGAGGGCGGAGTGTAGAAAAAGCGGGGAAAAAGGTCAAATGACTGGGTTTCTTGGGAATTGCGTCATTCGCTGGGTCGAAGAACCAACTTCCCAGTCGTTCGACGGGCTTCCAAATCGCGGTGTGCCACGGCTGCATCCTGCAACGGATACACCGTTGGTTCTTTCACTCTGAGCGTCCCTTCTGCCACCCAGCGAAACAGGTCTCCCGAGCGAGCGCGGAGCATCTCGGGAGTCGCGACGTAGTCTGCAAGCCGTGGTCGCGTGAGCGAGAGCGAACCCGCGCCGAGTTTCAACGGATCGAACGGGCCTACGGCGCCACTCGCCTGCCCAAAGCTCACCAAGTGGCCGAGCGGGGCGAGAGCCTGAAGGCTTCGGTCAAACGTGTCCTTTCCGACCGAGTCAAAAACAACGTCGACGCCTCGGCCAGCAGTGAGTGATTTCGCTCGCTCGAGAAAATCGATCTGCGCGGTGCAGATGGTCTCATCGGCCCCCGCCTCGCGAGCAAGCGAGGCTTTGTCATCGGTCGAGACGACAGCAATGACCCGCGCGCCACGCATCTTCGCGACTTGAATGAGCAAAAGCCCGACGCCGCCTGCGGCCGCATGCACCAACACGGTGGTCGATGGCCCCACTTCCGCTGTCGTATGCACGAGGTAGTGCGCCGTGAGACCTTGAACCATCAGCGCCGCGCCTATTTCAAACCGCACCGAGTCAGGAAGTGGCACAAGAACTCGGGCGGGTACATTCACCGATTCTGCATATGACCCTGGCGCAGAGCATGAGGCGACTCGATCTCCGCGCTTTACCGTCGTGACGTTCTCCCCAACTTCTTCGACAACGCCGGCACACTCGAGTCCGAGCGTCGACGGAAGTGCGATCTTGTAGAGACCCGTGCGCTGATAAATATCGACAAAATTGATCCCACAGGCGCGAACAGACACCCGCGCCTCATCGGCCCCGGGCGGAGTGGCATCCATCGATTCACACGCCAGTGATTCTGGGCCGCCGTATTGATGTATTCGAATCGCTTTCATCGTTGTTTACTCTGGAGTGCTACGTCAGGGACCGGGCCCATTGCTTGAAGATAATGGAACGTCGGGTTAACGCAAACGTCGATTGCGCAGGTTCAGCATAGAATTGTGCGGGATCCCCTCGCACAGCCTGCCTCTCCGGAGAACGCGGCTCATACGAGCGAAAGTATCAGAGCACGACCGCAATCGCCCCGACTGTGCACGCCCCGGCACAAATCGCCGGTCGAAGTCGAGCCCCTCGCACATCACCGACGACGAACTCGACGAGTAACGTCACGACGATGCTTGTTTGGATCAGCGCCGAAGTGACAGTCAGTGACCCCGTGGCGAAGGCGTGAATGGTACAAGCAAAGCCACCAAAGCTACAGACCGAAAGAACAAACGTGTAGCGTCCGAGCTTGAATGCGGAAGCGGCGAGCCCGCGCATGTTCGGCCGTGTGTACAATACGAGGAACAGACCCGGTATCGCGTATCCCAGCACGACCAGATCTCCGATGGGCATTCGGGAAGCGAGAAACTTGTCGATCGAGAGTGCAGCCCCCGCGAGACAGACCGAGAGGAGTTTCACCGCGATCACCTTGGCATCCCCCTGCGGACGGCTGCGAGTGCTAAAACCTACGGCACCCGCCACACAGAGCACCCCGAGGAGCTTGAGCAGCGGAAGCGATTCACCAAACAGAATGAGTCCTACCGCCGTAAGAAGGAGAAGTTGAATAGAATCGAGGAGGGCAACGACCGAAGCCTCAATGGACTTGTAGATTCGCGTATCCATCGCGCTGATGAGCGTCCAGATCCACCCGTTGGCAACGAGGAGAGAGAGCTCAAGCGGTTCTCTGTCGAAGACGGCTGGCAGAGGATAGTAGAGAACGGCACAAGCCACTCCTCCAAAGTAGAAGATCACCAGGAGGTGTTCGCTCGAAACGTTTCGAAGCGCCGCCTGGCGGAAGAATACTTTATTCGCGCCGACGAGAATTGCCGCCACGATTGAGAGAACGACAGCGTCCATAAAACCAACATCGTTTCGATCTTCACCGGCTCCGTCGATGGACAGCGGATGCAATCCTTTCCGGGCCAATCAACAATCGAGCAACTTGGCGAGAGTGCTCCAGCGCGCGGAGCTTTTGTAGGGCGCACGTAACGAACGCTGCGCCTGATGCGCCGTTCGAATTCGCATAGACTGCAGAACAAAGCAGTCTGGTTCCATCTGGCGCAACCAGCTGCGATCAGTTCCCTACAGCGTTTAGCCCTCGGATGACTCAGCGGCCTCACGCGCCGGCGCAGCACCGCTTGAGCGTCCACAGAGCAGCTTCAAGACGTCCTCGACACACCTGTTAACGCTTGGCGCGAGGGCCGCATAATGTTCCTATTCGACTGGTGCTCGTTGGTCACAACACCCACGAGCCCAATTTCAGCCGCAGAAGGATTTCGATCTCATGGGCATCTCAATACATCCGAAGTCGCTCTTCGCCTTCGTCCTCGCGCTTAGCGTCGCGACGGCAGATGAGTGCCACGCCGATAGCTATCCGGAGGACTCCGGGCGTTTGGACCGAAACATCCAAAATGCACAGACCATTCTTCAAGGCCGCGTCACTTCCGGACGCAGCGAATTCGTCACTCGCCCAGATGGCTCACGAACGATCGTCACCAGATACCTGCTGCAGGTTGATGAATCGCTC
>JADYYL010000266.1 GCA_020853655.1 Deltaproteobacteria bacterium | reverse complement strand
AGCAGTCGGTCGAACTCATCGTGACCAATCTTCGTGCGGAAGCATGTTCGTTGGAACTGGACCAACTCTTCGAACCTTTCGTCTTCGAGAATCCACTCTCGAAACGCAATGGGCTTGGTCTGACCCTTGTCGCAGCGCTGGCAGAACGGCTCGATGGTTCGATTGAGATCCGAGAACAGTCTACGGCTCACGGTTTCAATTTCGAAGCGGTGCTCACCCTTCCCCGAGGCGACGAGGCGGTTCGTAAGGCGCCTGCCCCTGCCACGCCCCAGAGACCGACGACCCGGTGGTCCGACGCTATTTCAAAACTTCCTGACAAAATTACCGTGGCCATCGTCGACGACGACACGGGGATCAGTTCTGCGATCGAGAAGATCCTCAGCCTCGTTTTCCAGAAGCACCTGCAATTCGGTTGCATCAAATTTTCCGGCCCGGAGTTTATTGCCGAGATCGATAAACTGGAGTTCTTCGACGCAGTCGTTTGTGATGTGAATCTCGGCGCGGTAAGCGGTCGTTTTATTTACGAAACACTTCGAGAGCGATTTCCCGAACAACTCAACTCTTTCGCTTTTTTAACGGGCGAGCGGCTCTCCCACGAAATTCAGGCGTTCCTCGAAAGTTCAGGATGCCCCTATCTTCACAAGCCTTTCGATGCAGAGTATCTTATCGACCTCGTTATCGAGCTGATTGAGAAAGGAGCAACGAAGAGAAGTTCATGATTCGCGAGATCGTCCTATATCCTGACCCGCTCCTCAAAGAGCAGTGCGATCCAGTCGAAGAGATCGACGCAGCGCTGCACCGTCTTCTCGACGACATGGCGGAGACTATGTATTCCGCAGATGGCATCGGGCTCGCCGCACCTCAAATTGGTGTACTTTCGCGGGTGATAGTGATCGACCTGGGGAGCGACGAGGAGATTGGTCGGCCGAATCAGCTGCTCGAGTTCATCAACCCCGTGATACTTGAGCGTGAGGGCGACACCGAATACGACGAAGGTTGCCTCAGCATTCCCGGAATCCGGGAGGTCATTCGGCGGAGTGCGCGAATAAAGGTTCAAGCCCTTGATCGCGACGGGAAAGAGTTCGTGATGAACACGGATGGACTCCTCGCCATCGCACTCCAGCACGAGATCGACCACATCAACGGAGTCCTTTTCATCGACCGAATCGGAACAGCGAAACGAGAGATGCTCCGTCCCCTGCTTCGTGAACTCGTCGAGCGATATGCCTCTCAGTCGCGGGCTCGTTGAAGTGGTCGCTCGAAAGCCGCGGCTCGTTTTCTTTGGCACTCCCGATTTCGCCGTTCCTGCCCTTCAGGCGCTGATCAGAAGCAACGAGTTCGATATCGTCGCCTGCGTCACCCAGCCCGATAAACCGGCGGGACGAGGGAAGCAGCTGACACCTCCCCCAATCAAGATCGCGGCAGAAACGGCCGGAATTCCAGTCCTCCAGCCGTCTCGCGTGCGGCCACTCGAGCTGACAGACGGTCGTCTCTCCAGCACTTCCGCTCAACCATCGGAGCTCGCAGAGTTTCTCAATCGCCATGCGCCCATCGACTGCGGGATCGTCATCGCTTACGGTAAGATCCTTCCCGAAACCCTCATTCAGTTTTTTCCTGCCGGGATGATCAATATTCATGCGTCGCTTCTCCCCCGATGGCGAGGAGCCGCTCCGATTCATCACGCACTGTTGGAGGGCGATCGCGAAACAGGGGTGTGTTTGATGCAGCTCGTGCCGGAGCTCGACGCGGGACCGGTCTTTGTCGTGGAACAGACCGCCATCACATCAGAAGATACATTTGGTAGTCTCCACGACCGGCTTGCTGCCCTCGGCGCGGATCTCCTCGCTCGCCACCTTTCCGCTATTCTGGAAGGTCGAGTATCGGCAGTGGTTCAATCTGCGTCCGGGGTGACCTACGCCGCGAAGTGGGAAAAGACCGACGTGCAGATCAACTGGGCCGAACCAGCTTCGCGCATCGACGGAAGAGTCCGAGCATCTTCACCCCATCCCGGCTGCGTCACCACGCTCGACGGCGAGACCATCAAGGTCTACAAGGTGCGCGTGGTCGTCGATCCTTCGCTCCCGCCCGCACCCCCCGGAACGGTCGTGGAATCGAATCGCGGTGAGGTCATTGTGGCAACCGGATCGGGCGACTATATTTCGCTCGAGGAGCTGCAGTTTGCCGGCCGCCGACGGCTCCCGATAGCCGAGATCCTCAAAAGCCGCCGTTTCGAAGTCGGAACCGTGTTCACCGCCTTGCCGAGTCTCTGAATGTCGATCATCGCACCCTCCATCCTCGCGGCAGATTTCGGGAACCTGAAAAGCGAGGCTGAGCGCGTGGTCGCCGCTGGCGCAGACTGGATTCACGTCGACGTGATGGACGGACATTTCGTCCCCCCGATCACGTTTGGACCAATCGCCGTAGAGGCGCTCAGGCGGGCAACGCGAGTGCCGCTCGACGTGCATTTGATGGTCGAGTCTCCGCAACGACATTTCCAACAGTTTGTGGAGGCGGGTGCCGATCGTCTCACGGTGCAAGTAGAAGCGTGCCCGGATCTTCTCGGAACGATTCGCGAGATTCGGAATTTCGGGAAGGCCGTTGGCGTAGCCGTCAATCCAGAGACCCCCTTGGAAAGGGTTGAAGCGTTTCTGCCGGAGATCGACCTTCTGCTCGTCATGACCGTCAATCCCGGCTGGGGTGGACAGCCCTTCATCCGGTCGGTGCTACCGAAGATCGCAGAGGCGAAAAAGCTCATCGACCGCTCATCGCGCCAGATTCTGCTCCAGGTCGACGGCGGTATTAACGCAGCGACAGCGGCAGAGTGCCGCGCCCAAGGCGCCGGTGTCTTCGTCTGTGGAACTTCCATCTTTCGCACGGAAGATTACGCCAGAGCGATCCATGCGATCCGAGGAAGCGCATCCTCGTAGTATTCTCGTCGCCATTTCGCGAACGACCGGAGCGGGATCGCCAGCGCCCCGAAATCCCCCCGGGAACCCAGCATTTTGGCACTTTGATTAATTACCATACGGATGATAACGTTTCGGCCCTCTCGCTCCTTTTCGCGAGAGCAGATGAGAAGTGACCAGCAGATTATCGGGGCGTAGCGCAGTCTGGTAGCGCGTACGGTTCGGGACCGTGAGGTCGGAGGTTCCAATCCTCTCGCCCCGACCATCTCTTTCTCTTCCTTTCGACGTTGTCGTCTTTTCTTTTTTTTCTTTGTGAAAATCGAAAGCTTTCGTGAAGTGACTGGCGCATAACACCATCACCGACGCACTGAGCGCCAAAGCCTACCGTGCCGTCGATTACCGCTCGGGTTCATGACGGACTTTGTTCCTCACACGATCATTTGGGCGCTCGGCGCATTCATTCTCGGATCCATCCCTACGGGATTGCTCATCGCCCGATCGCGCGGCATCAATATTCGTGAGCATGGGAGCGGCAACATCGGCGCAACGAATGTGCGACGCACCCTCGGCAAGAAAGCTGGCGCGGTTACTTTCATCTTCGATGTGAGCAAGGGATTGTTCGCGGTTCTCCTGCCAACCTGGTTCTCTCAACATCCAGACTCCATTGCGATCGCTTCCACTTGCGGATTCGCTTCACTGCTCGGGCATTGCTATTCGCCATTCGTCCGCTTCAACGGGGGGAAAGGCGTCGCAACGGGATTCGGAGTATTCCTTGCGCTGGCACCCGTCGCAGCGCTCGTGGCCATTCTCGGGTTCATCGCCTCATTTCGGGTGACGAGGATCGTGTCGCTGAGCTCACTCACCGGTGCGGGCGCTTTTCTGACCCTGATCTGTTTTGGACTGCCTCGGCAGTATCACCCAAGCGTTTGGCTCTTTGGGGTCCTCTCCGCTCTTCTCATCGTGCTTCGGCACAAAGAGAACATCCGTCGACTTATCGCAGGAACGGAGAGCCCACTGAGCGAAAAGCCCACTCGGGCGAGTTGAAGAGCGACCATCCTCCGCGCCACATTCGGGGCCACAGATTCTCCAGTCGCTTTCAAGCCCAACGCGTCTATGAAAGGTGACCGGCGATGCGCCGGGCATCCCGTTTCGACGTAGCAGGAACCAGCTATTTTGATTTGTGCCCGACCTCTTCACGAAGTCGGAGCGACCCACGATGGGGCAACTGTCGGAGGTTCCCGAGTAGGAAGTAAAGAACCCGCGCGGAGAGGTCCGAATAGGTCCCCCCATCCGCAGGACTTCACCAGAGCTTTCCTAGATTCGCGTCAGACTATCGGGGACAAAGTGCGAAAGGGTCCCATTGTCCCAAAGCACCGTAACACTGACGCCGGGCGGTTCGCCGGAATCCGTCTTGAGAGTCGCTTTGGTGCGCTCTATCCGAACCTTCGTGACGGTTCCAAGCGGGCCTGACTGATCAGCTCGTTTGACGCGATCCCCCTCGTGGAATCTCGATTCCGTAGCTTGAGCTTCCATGTTACCTCCATCTTTCGAAATCTTTCATACGCCGAAGACCGGCGCCCGAACCCCACCCCACCATACACTGTGATTCACGTCGTACAACATTCGTTGCACTCGGAAAACCGGCGATCTGAACGGAGAAGTAGTATGGAACGGTTTCAGACGTCTATTCTCGGAGGTGTATCTGAAACCACGCTTCCCCATTGACCGGCACACTCCGAAGGATCTCGCGCAGATCGCGCGGTGGGCGTCCACCGTACTCATCGCTTTTATCTTACTCGCGGGGGTGCTCGGCCGTTCCCTCGAACAGGGCTTTCCATCACTGATATCGCTCATACCCTTCGTT
>JADYYL010000265.1 GCA_020853655.1 Deltaproteobacteria bacterium | reverse complement strand
ATGTATTGATAACCCTTCGGACCAAAAAGATGCCGCGATTTGCTCAGCGCAAACACAGACCGTGATGCTCCCCGCCGACCGTCAGGTACAACCCGTTGAGGAAGCCGTTCGAGGGGATACCCTCGTCACCGTCGTTATCGACGGGCTTCCGCAACCGCTCACATATAGTGTTCCTGAGGGGGTATCGGCTCGTATCGGATCGATCGTGAGAGTTGAGCTCGGAGCTTCCCCTAGGCTCGGCTGGGTGGTGAGCGATCAGGGCTTGCCCGTGCAACCTGTTGAGATTCCAACGGATCGACGGCCCGCAGAGGCAGAGCAGCTCTCACTTCTCGACAGCGGCGAGCTTTCAACCCGTCTCAAGCCTATTCTCGCGTCGCTCCCAGCCTTCCGTCCGGAGATGCTGCCTCTCTTTCAATGGATGGCGGACTACTACGGAGTACCGCTGGTGGATGTTCTGGAGACGGCGATCCCGCTTCCGAACTCGGTGCTCAAGGAGCTCGATGCTCAGTTCCTCCCGCCAAAGCGGGCACCAAGAAAGCGCGCAATCCAAAACCCCGAGATCGACGAACAGGCGAAGAAGGGTGCGCCAGAACTGACGGCATCACAGTCGGAGGCAACGAGCACCCTCGTCAAGGCGATCGAGGACAGAACGTTTCAGCCCTTCCTTCTCTTCGGCGTAACGGGAAGTGGAAAGACCGAAGTGTACATCCGCGCCATCGAATCGGCGCTCGCCATCGGGAAGAGTGCGATCGTCGTCGTTCCGGAAATTGCGCTGACACCCCAACTTTTCGACCAATTTTCCTCACGTCTCGACTGCGAGCTCGCCGTCCTCCACAGCGAAGTGGGTGCGAGCGAGAGATGGAACACATGGCAACGGGTGCTCCGGGGGGAGCTGCGAGTCGTCATTGGTGCGCGTTCAGCGATCTTCGCACCCGTGCAAGACCTCGGCCTGGTGATCGTCGATGAAGAGCACGAGACATCCTACAAACAGGCTGAGGGACTGCGCTATCACGCTCGAGACGTTGCCCTCGTTCGCGGGAAGCTGACAGGCGCGCCAACGATTCTCGGCTCTGCCACGCCATCGTTTGAATCGATCTTGAATGCCAGCAGGAAGCGGTATCACCTTCTTGAGATGCCGACGCGAGTCTCCACTCGTCCGCTCCCTGCGATCGAGGTCGTGAACCTGCGAGAGGTGAAGCGAAGGGATATGCCTTCGGAGAACATCTCGCCGAGGCTACACGAGCTGATCAGTGAAACGTTGGCGAAACGCGAGCAGGTCATCATCCTCTACAACCGACGAGGCTTCTCGAGCTACCTCCAGTGCGGCACCTGCGGCGAGTCGCTGAGCTGTCCACACTGCTCTGTCACGCTTACCTACCACCGAAGGAAAGAGATCGCGCTCTGTCACTACTGCGACTTCTCGATGCCCGTCCCATCGCACTGCAAAGAATGCCGAGATCCCAAGCGCGTTCGATACGAAGGCGACGACGATGGGGACTGGGAAGAGTACGGAAAGATGTTGCACATCGGCGGGGGAACGGAACGCGTCGTATCGGAACTCGAGACACTGTTTCCGGAGACGAGGATTGTCCAGATGGACCGTGACACGGTCACCAAGAAGGATGCTTATCGGCGCATTCTTGGCGAGATGAGGAGCGGCGCCGCTCAGATGCTCGTCGGAACACAAATGATCGCGAAGGGTCATGACCTTCCAGGAGTCACGCTGGTCGGTATCATCAACGCCGACGTTGGGCTCCATATTCCAGACTTCCGATCCAGCGAGAAGGTCTATCAACTCATCACACAAGCCGCTGGTCGCGCAGGCCGCGGAAGTGAGCCCGGGCGCGTGATCGTACAGACCCGTGAGCCGCACCACCCGACGATCGTCGCGACGGTCGTCGGACGCTTTCGCGCGTTTGCACGATTCGAACTCGACCGCCGCAAAAAGCTGCATTACCCACCGTATGGTCGATTGATGCGGCTCGTTGTCTCGGCTCCGCTCAAGGACGAAGCACTCGAAGCCGCGCAGCTCGTCGCGCGCATGGCGCAGGAGCTGATCAAACGTCAGACCGCAGAACGAGAGGGAGTCGAGGACGAGGAGATCCCATTTCGCATGCAGGTGCTCGGGCCCGCGCCAGCGCCTCAGGAGCGCCTCCGCGGCCGATTCCGTTTCCATTTGCTCGTCAAGTGTCCGTCAGCGACGGCGCTGTCGAGACTTGCGCGTGAACTCAACGAGTGGAAAGGATCTCGTCGTGCAAAGCCGGCGTTCCGACTCGTCGTCGACATTGACGCGGTTGATATGTTGTAGCGAAGGCCGAGACCGATCGTTGAGGATTGGAGATGGAGCGGATTACTGACCTCCGGGTCTGCAGAAGCCTGGCGTCGATGGATTCTCGGGAGAAGAGATATGATTTTCCAAGTGCGAGTCTCCGCTGAACCGATTCAACTCGGCTCCGAATTGCAGGGTTTCGTCGCGACGCGCTGGGTCGACACCGAATCCGATCTGATTGCCGCGCACACTGTCGAGACGCGAATCACGGAAGAGATCCGGGCGTCTGAGAAGATGCGATTCCTGGACTCCACCGAGATTCGAATACTCAGCGTCCTTCCCGCACCGCAGGCTCCTGTCGCACTGCCTGGACAAGGGTACACATTCTTCCCCTCACAAGTCATACAAGAGCAGGCCACAACGAGGAGCCGATTCTCTTTACTCAATCTCTTAGGAAGGCGTCGGCGAGCGGCCGACAATGAACGTTAAGGCATGCTCCGGTTCAGGAAAGCCCGAGCGCCCTTCGCCGAAAAACGATCATCGACACGAGCACCACGTTGATGACAACGCCACACGTGAACGGATAGAGCCAGGTCGTCAGTGAGTAATGTTCAAGTGCAGCGATCGATAACGCAAACTTCACGACGACAAAGCACCAGAACGTCAGATCTTCCTCGTCCGGTCGATGCCAGACTTTGCGAAGTGTGGGGCCGTACCCGAGGAGATCTATAGCTGTCAGGAGCAGCACTGACGGCAGCGGGTCATCAACAATCGGCCAGGCGAGAGTCGCGAGAAGCGCGGCGGCGAGGAAACCGTAGTCAGTACGCGTCCAGCGAATCTCGCTGTAGCGGAGCGAGAGTCCAAAGACGACGAGACAGGTGAACGAGCACCACGTCATGAGCCACGATCCGGCGCCCGCGCCGCTGACGATCTGCGCGGCTGCGTTCACGGCCAGACTGATAGCCCAGATAAGCCAGGAAAAGCTGTGAGGGCGAACGACGCCCCGAATCGTCTTCAGGATGTAGGGGAAGATCGTCGCAATCTCGACCGCGACGGATAATCCGCCGAAAAGCGCTTTCCACGGCATCGTCGGAAATTCCTTAGGTGTTCGTGATGTCCGCGAGTACGACGAGGAGGTACTTTTCTATGTTCGAGTCTGCTCAGGGTTCTTTACATCCGAGCGAGAAGGCGAATCACAGGAGCGCGGCGAGTTCGGGAACGAGTCCGCCGAAATCCCCGTTCGACATACAGACGATGACGTCGCCGCTCTCCATGAAGGCATCGAGGAACGAGGCAATATCCTCGGCCTTCGGGAACACCTCGGCGATCTTGCCGTGCAATTTCAGTTCGGAGGCGATCTTCGAAACGTCAAGCGGGGTCACCGAGTCTTGGTATTTCGTGTAGCCCCCAGCATCTGCGACATCCTGAAGAATCACGACGTCTGCCGAACCAAAGCTCTCGGCGTATTCCTTTTGGAAGAAGCCACGCCGACTTGTGTTCGAGCGCGGCTCGAACACCGCGATGAGCCGACGGTCCGGGTAGCGCTCCCGGAGCCCGTTCAACGTCACGCGAACCGCCGTCGGATGATGCGCGAAATCTTCGATGAGCGTCCGGCCGTGTCGTTCTTCGACCACGTTCTGCCGCCGGCGCACTCCGGTGAATGCAGAAACACTCGTCCCAATGAGCTCGGGAGCGAGTCCGAGACGGTGTCCCACGGTCGCCGCGGCAAGGAGATTCAGCGCGTTGTGGTGACCGGTCATCGTCGTCGAAACCGTGATCTCCGTTCCGCGCAACGACATGTGAATCTGCTGCTGATCGCTACCTGAGCGGGAGAGCAGTCGATACGAAGAGGAGGGATCGTCGCCGTAGAATTCGATCGGAGCCTTCGTGATCGAACGCCACTGCTGGGCGAGATCCTTCAGGCGGGGCTCTCCATCCCACAGCAACACAAGACCCGACGGCGGAACCTTCGAGACAAGCGACGTAAACTCCAAAACGATATCGTCGATCGATTGGAAGATGTCGGCGTGATCGAACTCGAGACTCGTGATGATCGCGATATCCGCGCGATAAGAATGGAACTTCGACCATTTGGCAAAGAATGCACTGTCGTATTCGTCCCCTTCGAGCACGACGACTCGCTGCGCCGGAGGGATCGACTCATCGACCGCGCGAATCGTAGTGGGAAGATCGTTCGGAAGCCCACCGATGAAGAAGCCGGGCTTCCGACCTGCGCGGTCGAGCATCGTTGTCGTCGCAGCCGAGGTCGTCGTCTTTCCGTGCGTGCCGCAGACGACGACAGAATTCGGGCAAGACTCGCGATCGCGAATGAGGAGCGCCGCGAAGGCCTCCGGCATCGAGGCATAGGGGATGCTCTCACGGAGAACGCGCTCGACTTCTGGATTACCGCGACTCAGATTATTTCCGATGATCACGAAGTCCGGACGTTCTTCGAGATTTTCCTCGCTGTATCCCGTGTACAGCTTTGTCGCCGTTTGGCGCGCGACGTCACCCATCGGAGGATAAAAAGCTTTATCGCTCCCCGTGACGCGATAGCCCATCTGCTTGAGAAGTACGGCGACGGCCGAAACGCCGGTGCCACAGATCCCCGAAACGTGCACGTGTCGTCCAACCGGAAGCGTCGAGAGTTGAGCGACGCGTTCAATACTTGCCCGATCCGGTCGCTCTCCAGTTTCCATCGTCATACTTCAATCGTTTCCAGATGCTCTGCAGGGCTTGCGTTCCATCCGAGCTCCTCTCGAAGCGTCGCGGCAAGCAGCTCCGTCTGTTTCGGTTCGCCATGGACAACCTTCACTCTTGAAGGTGCGCCTGTTCCACTCTTTGCCCAACGCAATAACTCGCTGCGCCCTGCATGAGCAGAAAGGCTCGAGAGCGTCTCGATGTGCGCGCGAATAGGAACATACTCGCCGAAGATTTTCACGTCCTCAGCGCGCGATTGAATGATCGCACCGCGTGTCCCCTCACCTTGGAAGCCGACGAAGACAACCGTCGCATTCGGATTGGGGAGCCAACGTCTGAGATGATGGAGAATTCGACCGCCGGTCACCATCCCGCTCGCGGAGATGATGATTCGTGGGCCCGTCACGTCGTTGATCGCCTTCGACTCCTCAACGGTGCGGCAGAACTTCGTGCGCAAGGTTCGGAGCGGGTTGTGACGCTCGCCAATTCGATCGAGCATCTCCGCGTCGAAGTCCGAGGGGTTGTTGCGGTAAACATCGCTGCTGTCCGCCGCCATCGGACTGTCGACAAAGACGGGAAGAGGCTCAAGGCGACCTTCGCGCTCAAGCTTCGCCAGACAATAAAGGATCGTTTGCGTTCGACCGAGCGCAAACGCGGGAAAGATGACCGGTCCGTGGCGATGAAGGGAGTCTTGGACGACGCGGAGAAGCTCTTCCTCAGGATCGGTGTGTGGATGATCGCGATCGGCATATGTCGACTCCATGACGAGGAGGTCGCCCATCTCGAGTCCTTCGGGATCGGGAAGGATTGGAACCCCGTAACGGCCGATATCTCCGGAGAAGCACAGTCTGCGCCCCCCGACTTCAATCCCAAGTGAAGTAGCACCAAGGATGTGGCCAGCAAGCACCGGTTTGACACGAACTCCGGGGAGCAGCTCCGTCGGCGCCCCTCTTGGAATCACGGTCAGAAGTTCAAGCGCCCGCTGTGCATCCGCTGTCGTGTAGAGCGGGAGCGCGGGGTGGTGCTTTGACGATCCAGCTCGATCGGCGTAGCGCGCTTCCTCCTCTTGGAGGTGCGCGGAGTCGAGGAGCAGAATGCGGGTGAGATCCGCTGTCGCTTTCGTACAGTAGATCGGACCACGAAACCCTTGGTTCACAAGTCGAGGCAAGTAGCCGGTGTGATCGATATGCGCGTGAGTCAGAACGACTGCTCCGATCTGAGAGACATCCACCGGGAATTTTGCCCAGTTCCTCAGGCGGAGCTCCTTTCCTCCCTGGAACAGTCCTGCGTCGATCAGAAACGAACTTTTCTTATGCTCGATAAGGTATTTCGAGCCCGTTACTGTGCGAGAGGCTCCGAGGAAGGTGACTCGGACGGGTTCTTGAGACGGAGAGGGATTTGTCACGACAACTCCAGATGGTCGGTGGGTGTTCGAACGGGGGAGATCTCGGACGAACGAGTTTAACGGCGATACGCTGTTAGGGGGTGATACCCCGTTGACTGGTGATACATCATCTCCTGGTGACTCCGCATCTCCCGCGAACTCAGTATCTCCCGCGAACTCAGTCTCTATCTCCCGCGAACTCAGTCTCTCCGGCGAACCCAGTATCATTGGGCTGAAAATCGTCGGGCAGAAACCGCTTCTCTGGGGTGAAGAGTCTCTCTGAGAAGAACGGTATCTCCTTTTCTCCGTCTCTCGTTTTCTCCCTATCTCCGGGGAGAAACTGCGGTTGAGCTCTCTCGGGAAGGGCTCGTTGCGGAACTCCCGGTGAAACGGCGGTCGAGCAGCGGCCGAGAATACAGAGAGAAGCAGAGAAACGGAGACTAAGGGGTGGCGTTCAGTTGTGCGGCACGGACGGAATCAGCGCGGGTCGCGGTCGGGTTTCGATATCACTCCTCTGAGCGCGACTAAGGCGAACCCGCTTAGGAGTAGGACCTCAGAAGCACAGGGGATTTTTGGAAACAGTTGTCATCAGCATGCTCATAATGGGCGCAGCAGGTTTCGGAAACAGAGTGGTGCTCCGTCGAGGAGTGGTTGGAACTTCCGCCGTTTTCGTCCGGGCGACTGACTATACGGGGTCTGAAGCAGCGCCGAGCACTTCGCACTGATTCACGGGGAAGAGGATTCGCCGAGAAGAGGACGTGCCGGGACACGGATATTCCGCCCCAACCCGCGGTTGACGTATGTCAGGTTAGCTCCACATGAGTCTGCGTTGATCCGGGAGTATTCGTGAGTGGAGTATTCGAAGCTGAGTCTTAGAAACTGGGTATTCGAAACTGGGTATTCGAAACTGAAACGGGGTCGAACCCTAAATCGCCCGGCTCTTCGCCGTCATGCTTTGTGAAAATTTCTTTGTTGTTTGGTTGAAAAACTCTTGATCTTCCGCGCCGCGAAGAGCAAGAAATTGTGGACGTTATCGGAGTATCCCCAAGATGAAGTTCCTCACACAGTTACAGGTCATGCAAAAATCTGCCGTGCAAGAAGTTGCTCCTCAAGAAGTTGCCGCACAAAGAGTTCAGAACTCCGCAACGAAACTCGTTCGAGTTGTGGGTTCACACTTTTTCCGTTCAGCATTCATCCGTTCGGTCGCTGCCGTGATTGGAGTGCTGACCTTAGGGCCGATTTCGAACGCCGCGGCGGTCCCGGTGACTTACCAACTGTGGAACGGATACACCGTGCCCGTTGATGGTCTCGACGCTGGATATATCTTAACGCAACCGTTCGACCAGCAGGGTCAACCACGGGTCGGATTCGATTTCGCTGCTGGCGACATGAAGTTGATTTACGACGCGACCGGAGGAATGAGCGGTGGTGGATTGATCACCCTGACCGGATATGCGCCGAAAGTGAATCCTGGATCGGGAGGGACGTTTCCTTTTACGACTCCCGAAGGAAACTATTCGATCTCGATGACGGTCGGGGACGACGAAGCGCTCGACTGTGCTGGCAACACATGCCGCATCAATTACGACGGCGTGCCGGTGAACTTCACCAGCCCAACGGCTCAAGCTCTGACGTTGTATACGAAGGGAACGGCGATGTTCGGATTCTCTATGATCTTCGTCTTTGATGGCCCTTACGTCTTTAGCGATGGTTGGGCTTACGACATGACGGGGAATACCGGCGGCGATTTCAAGTTTAGAGGCGCTGTTCCGGAACCGGCCTCGCTCGCGCTACTCGGCTTAGGTCTGGCAGGTGCTGCGCGCATTCGCCGCCGCCGATTGAACCGCGAAGCGTAAAGCGAATCATCGCAGTTCATAACGAGCCCGAGAGTTTCCCTCTCGGGCTTTTTTTTGCGGTAAGAGTTCTCGCCTCTCGTCGCATGACTCGTCTGGCACGTTCAGACGACTTGGGGTGACCATACACGCCAAGCAGAAATTGAATTCCTATCCTGATTGCTCGAGCGCCCTTGGCAGAACCCCCATCTCCCGCATCGAAGTATGGGCGCCGAAAAGCAAACTATGTGGAGGTCCTGAGGGATCCGGGTTTGCGCGAGGAGCGAACCACATCCGCGCCCCGCTTGCCGAGCTTGCGCGTCAGACGAGGCGCGGGAATGCCGAGGAGCGGAGCGTATTCCGATACGTGCGCACCGGAGGCATTTCCGTAACGACGCGGCGCCAAGGCGACGGTCCCATCGGATGATATCGAGGTCCTGAGGGAGTCGAGCTTGCGCGCTAGACGAGGCGCGGGAAAATCGAGGAGCGCGCGCTATCCACGCGCTGAGGGAGCCGAGCTCGCGCGTCAGACGAGGCACGGGAATGCCGAGGAGCGGAGCGTATCTTATACATGAGTACCGCAGGCATTTCCCGTAACGAAGTATGGCGCCGAGATCGGCTTCCTCAGCAAGCACCGGAGGTTTTCCCGCAACCAGTATGGACGCCAAAAACAAACTATATGGAGGTCCTGAGGGAGCCGAGCTCGCGCGTCAGACGAGGCGCGGGAAAATCGAGGAGCGCAAATGTATTCCTATACATGCGCACCGGAGATTTCTCCCGTAACGAAGTATGGCGCCGAGATCGGCTTCCTCAGGCTTCCTCAGGTTGGCTGATTCCATTCGGGGGACAGCAAATACGCCTCGATGAACGGATCGATCTCTCCGTCCAGCACCGCTTGCACATTCCCCGATTCCGCACTGGTCCGCGCATCTTTGATCATCTGATATGGCTGCAGGACGTATGAGCGGATCTGACTTCCGAAGTCGATCTTCTTCCGTTCACCGGCGATCTTGTCCAGCTCGGCTCGTTTCTTGACCATCTCGAAGTCGTAGATCTTCGCCTTCAGGAGCTTCATCGCGCGCGCTTTGTTCTTGTGCTGCGACCGCTCGTTTTGGCACGCGACAACAATTCCCGTGGGGAAGTGGGTTAATCGTACCGCCGAGTCAGTCTTGTTGACGTGCTGACCTCCCGCTCCACCCGAACGGTAGGTGTCGATCCGGAGGTCCTCGTCTCGAACCTCTACTTCGACGTCCTGCTCCACGTCCGGCATGACAGAGACGGAAGCAAAGGAGGTATGGCGTCGCGCGTTGGAGTCAAACGGCGAGATACGAACGAGACGGTGCACGCCACGTTCCGATCTGAGAAAACCAAAGGCATTGGGTCCTTCAATAAAGAGCGTCGCGCTCTTCAACCCCGCACCCTCACCAGGCTGGTAGTTCATCAGTTCAACGGCGAAACCTTTGCGCTCCGCCCAGCGAGTGTACATCCGCAGCAACATTTCGCCCCAATCCTGTGCTTCGGTTCCGCCCGCGCCAGGATTGATTTCGAGAATCGCGTTGAAGTCGTCGTGCGGCCCAGACAACATGCGCTTGAGTTCGAAGCCACGGAACTGAGCCTCCGCGGCATCGAGCTGCTTGGCGCATTCGCCGATCAGATCCACATCACCGCTTTCGCGAAACAGCTCGAGATAGGTTTCGCAGTCACTGAGCGCGGAGAAGAGTTGCTCGATCCGCGTCACCTGCTCGGCAACGTCGGCTTTCTCCTTGAGCACCACTTTCGCGGTGTCAGGCGAGTTCCAAAAATCGGGATGACTGGAGAGCGATTCGAGCTCTTCTAGGCGAGAACGTTTATTGGCGAGGTCAAAGAAAACCTCCCAGCCCTTCGCACCGCTCTTTGACGCGGTCGATACGCTGCCTTAGTCCAGGGATGTCTGCGACATCTGTCATAAAGAATGCTCACAATAACGTGCGGCGCGAATATAAACGCTCCCCTCACCGACTTCAACTCTCTTTCGCTTCTCTCGCCAGCTCGCAGTCGTTGTTGAAGACAGTTCGGTCGCCTCCGTGAGAGCCCCGTGAGATTTTCAGTTCCGCCGTCACAACGACGGAGGGAGAAGTTCCTTACGGTGAAATTCTCGCTTTCAACTCGGAGAGAGGATCGCAGCGAGCCGAAGCTCCTCTCGTTCCATTCGCGCTGCCTCGCGTTTCGAGACTTCATGGTCGTAACCAAGAAGGTGCAGCAGACCGTGGATCAGGAGCCGAGTGATCTCGGATCTTTCGTCGTTCTGGAACTCGGGCGCCTGCCGGAGGGCCTGCGGAACCGAGATGACGATATCACCGAGCAGTGGCTCCTCCATTCCGTCGCCCGAGACGGGAAACGAAAGAACGTCGGTCGTCGAGTCCTTCCGACGATACTGTTTGTTCAACCGACGCATCTCTCGATCGTCGGTGAACAAAACGCTCAGTTCAGTGTGGCTCAATTCCAAGACGTCGCAGAGCTTCTGCAGACTCAGGTTCATCGCCCTCTTCGGAAAAACCGAATGAAGCTTCTCCGCCACTACTGGTCTGGCGGTTATGGCGATCTCGAGATTCTTTGTCGGTGGCTTTTTCTTCGCCGCGCTTACCGTCTTCTTCTTTTTCGCGTGACTCACGTCCCTTCTCCGCCGGTTCAGAATACTCAATGCGCTTGTGGAAGATCGCCGAAAGGACTCTCGTAAATGCACGAGCGATCTGATGGAGTTCGCGAAGCGTCATCTCGCACTCATCGAGCTGACCAGCAGCGAACACCTTATTCACGATCTTCTGCACCATCCCTTGAATCCGAGCGGGCGTCGGATCGCTCAGCACGCGAGAAGTCGCCTCGACCTGGTCCGCGAGCATCAAAATTCCGGCTTCCTTCGTTTGGGGTTTTGGTCCCGGGTAACGATAGAGCGCATCGTCGACCTCTTCGCTCTCCTCCGCCTCTCGAAGCGCCTTCTCGTAGAAGTAGTCGATGAGCCCGGTGCCATGATGCTGCGTGATGAAGTCGATGATCGCGGTCGGAAGATTCT
>JADYYL010000264.1 GCA_020853655.1 Deltaproteobacteria bacterium | reverse complement strand
CGATCGGCGTGAACGAGGCGCTCCTTCGGCAGATCGTCGACTCGCCGGTGGTGACCAAGTATCTCGACCTCCCACTGCAACACATCAGCCACGACGTCCTGAAGTCGATGCGCCGTCCTCTGGGCGAAAAGGGCACTCGGCGGCTGATCGAAGAGATGCGCGCGACAGCGCCGCAGATCGCGTTGCGCACCACCTTTGTCGTCGGTTTCCCCGGCGAAACAGAGGCAGACGTCGAGGCGCTCAGAAGCTTCGTCGCCGAGGGTCACTTCACGCACGTCGGCGTCTTTACGTATTCGCAAGAGGAGGAGGCGCTTGCTTACACCTTCCCGAATCAGGTCGACGATGACGAGAAGGAAGCACGACGCGCCTACGTCATGGAGGCGCAGCAGGAGATCGTTCGGCAGCGCAATGAGCGTCTCGTTGGAACCGAGCTCCGCGTGCTCATCGACGACCTGCATGGCGAGAGCGACTACTTGCTCACCGCCCGCGCAGAATGGCAGGCGCCGGAAACTGATGGCGAGATCATCCTGAATGACAGCGACGCCTCTCTTCGGGACGAGGAAGGCGACGTCGACCTCGAAGCACTTCGCGGCCGATTCGGTGTCGCCAAGATCACGGAGACGGCGGGCTACGATCTCGTCGCGACGCTCGTCTCTGTCGACGAGTAGCAGCGAGATACGTCATTTCTGGGAGAGGACTGTCGCCGGAGATCGATGACGGAGCGTTCGGCACACACCCCCCGGGAAGTTTCTACTCCTGGGAGTATTGTCCCCTGTGCAGGCCGTCCTCGGCGAACAAGGAAAGCCGTTCCGCCAGTCTCGCCTTCCGGGTTATCCTCGCCAGGCCCCATCGCACTCGGTCGCTTTCATTCCATGGCATGTGAACGCTCTACGACTCCTCTTTCAACATCTTGACCACTTTCGAACACGCTTTGCGTTTGTATTCGTCGCTGCCGTCGGGGACGGATGTGCCGTGTTTTTGTTCCCTTTGCTTCTGTCGGAGTTTACGCGCACGGGACTGACGAGCCACAATGTCTACTCCGTGAGCGTTGGGATCTGTGTGGCGCTGCTCGCATCGCTCGCGTTTCAATGGGTGCTGCGCCGCCACGGAGAGTATCTCGCGGCGGCCTACTCGCTCCATCTCCGCCTCAAGTATTTCCGCGCACTCGAGGCCCAGCCGTTCGAGAAGCTCACCTCGTTCCATTCGCAGTATACGGCGTCGATGATTGGCTCCGTATCCGATGGAGTCGCCGGACTGACCAATGAAATGTTCTGGAGCATCGGAAGAGGAATCGCGATCTTCTGCCTGTTCTTCATCTTCACGGCCCGAGAATCCACGACCATCGCCGCGGTCAACGCCGTGCTCCTGGTTATCTTCGTGATCGCGAGCACCAAGCTCTCTGCTCGAATCGCTCCGATTGCTCACGATCTGAACGCAGCGCGCGCGTCGCTGGCGAGTCGATTCGGAGACTTTCTCGCCAATACCGTAACCATCCGCAAGCTTGGGGTCGGCTCATACGCACTCGATCGCTTAACCCAATCCACCCGCGCAACTGAACGCGAGCTGGTTCGACTGCACCGTTTTCATGCCTGGCGTTGGTTCGCGCTCCACACTCTGTGGGCCACGGCGCTTCTTTCAACCGTGGTGTTCTTGCTTCACCGAATCGCGATTGGCACCGGCAGTCCGGCACCGCTGATACTTTTCGTTGCCGCGTTTTCGACGTTGAGAACGCTTGTCGAGCGACTCTCCGAAGACATCAAATCGATGATCGAGCTTCAGACCTACATCACGAGCCTTCACACCATCGTCGACATCGCCGACCCGCCCCTTCCGGAGGCGCAGCATGAGCCGATGGAGGAGATTCGCCTTGTAGATGTTGCGTTTCAACACCGCGGCAACGAAGCAATGATTCTGGTGCCGGAGCTTATGATTCGATCCGGGGAATGGCATGGAGTCGGCGGCGAGTCGGGCCAAGGGAAAAGCACAATCCTCAACCTCGTCGCGGGGCTTATTGAGCCACAGCGGGGCCAACGCTTTTTCAACGGCCGCGAATACACCCGCGAGATCGTGGCGACCTTGTCGCGCGAGATCTCGTTCGTGTCACAAGAGGTAGAACTCTTCCATCTTTCACTGCGTGAGAATCTCACGCTGGAGACACGATTCGCTGATGAAGAACTCCTGGCATTGCTCGACGAGCTTGGACTCGCAGATTGGGTTCGGGGGCTCGAGCACGGACTTGATACCCTCGTTGGAGAAAAGGGGATCCGACTTTCGTCGGGACAGCGACAGCGCATTCACCTGCTTCGCGCGTTGATTCTGAATCGACCGCTGCTCTTTCTTGATGAACCGACCGCCCACCTCGACCGATCGACCGAGCGCCGCGTCCTCGAATTCCTGCAACGACGCTTCTCCAACACGACGGCATTGATTGTCTCGCATCGGCCTGCGATCATGGAGCTTTGCGGAAAGCGTTGGGACGTGAGGGATCATCGACTTCGCGAGGCCAACACAACGTTCAGTGCTG
>JADYYL010000263.1 GCA_020853655.1 Deltaproteobacteria bacterium | reverse complement strand
TCGGCTTTAGTTGAAGGAGATCCTGTAGGTCTATTCCACGGTCTACAAAGGCGAAAAGCTTACTCCGGATGAAATCAAGCCGGCCTAGGGTGGAGAGTTTTAAATGTACTCCTCTGTAGAGTGGGAGAAGGGAGCTCTCCCAGCCCGGAGGAAGATCGCGGATGAGACTTTCGGGGCCGTTGTTAAGCCATTCCCGCGAGAGACCGTGAGCATCGGCGAAAGCCTGAGAGGCAAGCTTCAGGGCCGACGGAATCTGGGGTGAAAGCACATCACAGTCTTTCGTTACCCGATCTGTCAGACCCATAAGCTGCATAGCGGCACCACCGATGATCGCCCCTCAAAGGTTAGGCCATTGGAAGCTAGAAGCGCTTCGAACTTTGGTAGAACCTCTCTAAAATCTTCCATCGGTCTATTGTTTTACACAATAGACCGGAATTCAACAGTAAACCCCTTCGGGGCTTCATCTAGGCCGTGACTTCGCCTCGACTTAGGAGCTAATGGGGATTCCAGGGGTAAAGTTTCTGGACCTCCCCTCAAAATTAACTCCCTCAGTTAAGTCCTAAGCGGTCGGCGTGGAGCTGCGGGTTTGAGAAAACGAGGTGTCGGTTCTCGCGCCCACGCGCCGGGAATTTTCAGTTTCGCGAAACCTGCAACGGATGGGGAGCGCCGCCCATCTCAACGCTCATGCCCTTGTCGCGTCTTACGGCACGTCTCTCCTGCCGCTGGATTTCCGCTGCTCTCTTGTGTGGCCTCATCGCCGCTCGAAGTGCGCTTGCGCTCGGGGGTAGTGACGCCACTCTCGCGACAAAGATCTCAAACGATTCGATGAATTGCGAAGCGGCATTGCTCGCCGCGTCGAGCAGCTATGTCTCTGCACGCGCTGATGCAATCGCAACGTGCTTCACGGCGCTCTTGGCTTGCGACGAACAGTCTTCGGACGCGTTTGCACTCACGTGTCGCCGGACTTTGCTCGTTCCGAACACCGGTGCATGCGCACTAGGCTTTCTGGACTCTGGGACGACGACGGTTGGAAATGTATCACGACGGATCTACACGAGTGGATCTTCTGCTGCGCTCGATTCGGCACTTCGAAGTTTCGTCGACACGATCGAACCGGCTTGCTTCCCGCCGAGCACTGCGGACCTCGGCTTGACGACGACCGGGCTCGGCTTCTCTGCTACTCCACCCGATCAGTTTCAGATCGCCGATCGGCTGAACGTCTCGCGCGGTGGGCTCTCCTGTCAGTCGAACGAACTCGTGCGCCGAGCGACACCGATCGTCGATCAGATCATTACGTTGCTCCGAACGTTTCACAACACCTGTGTCGCGGTTGACGGCGTTGTCGCACTCGGAACAGCGTGCACGACCGATGACCAGTGTGGAGGCCCCACAGGGAAATGCGGAAAGCTCGCCTACGTGCTACGCGAGGCAACGACACCGACGCTTCCCTCGTGTCCTCAGGATTGTCTCCCCGGACAAGCGCTCAGTTCCGACGGGACGAGCTGTATCACATGCGATCTTGGTGAGTACTCGACGGGAACAAACGCGCCGCAGTGCCTCGAGTGTCTTCCAGGTGAATTCTCAGCGAAACACGGCTCGTCGGCCTGTGATACTTGCTTCGTGGGCACCTACACGGCGAGTGCTGGCTCCACAGGATGCTCTGGATGTAACCCCGGTTTTGTCGCATCGACGAGCGGTGCGACGGCTTGCTCTGCCTGCACCCCCGGGACGTTCGCTGAAGCGGGTTCTCAGGCATCGTGCCTACAGTGTCCAGTCGGAAAGTTTGCGGCATCGCCCGGCGCAAGTGAATGCGTTGACTGCTCGGCTGGATATGTCGCGACAACTCCCGGCCGTGATTCTTGCGCTGCCTGCAGTGCTGGAAAGTTCGCCCCGAATGCGGGGAGCGCTGCGTGTATCGACTGTCCAGCTGGGACGATCAGCGGTGTCGCGGCTACCACCTGCACGCCCTGCGGCACGGGAAATTACGCGCCGTCGTCGAGCTCGACAGAGTGTCTCCCGTGTATCGCCGGCCGTTACTCCAGCGTATCCGGGGCGATCGACTGCCACCAATGCACCGCCGGAACGTATGCCCCGACGACCGGCGCCTCAATATGCGTAAATTGCGCAGCGGGCACCATCTCCGTCGGCTTAGGCAACACGAGCTGCACGGCATGCTCTCCTGGATCGTTTCAACCGAACTCTGGCGAGACTTCCTGCGTTCCATGCGCTGCGGGCACACACAGCATCTCCGCAGGTGCGGTCGACTGCCTGCTCTGTCCAGCGGGGACGATCTCACCTCCCGGTTCGACGACATGTCTGGACTGCTCCGCTGGAGATTACGCTCCCATTCCTGGCTCGCTACAGTGTAGCGAATGCCCAGCGGGAAGCTTCTCGCGATCCGATCGTTCTTCTTCTTGCACTCGATGTCCGGCAGGAAGGTTTGCACCGACGCCGGGACTTTCGGATTGCACGAATTGTATGGCGGGCTCGTATGCTCCGGAAGGCGCAGCCCAATGCACGACTTGCCCGGCGGGAACGGTCTCCACGACGAATGGAAGCGGCGAGTGCTCGCCGTGCGCTCCGGGGACTCATGCAGCGGCGTCGGGGATGACCTCGTGCCTGCCATGTGGAAGCGGAACGTATATGCCCGAATCGGGGGCACAGGAGTGTCTCGCGTGTCCAGCCGGGACGTACACCAATACAACCGGCGCGACGGAGTGCTTCGCCTGCCCGATAGGCACCTACTCAGAAGTCGGATCGACGACCTGCTTGCCGTGCTCCGCAGGAACGTTTGCTGCTTCGACCGGGAGCAAGAGTTGTGCAACGTGTCCGGCCGGATTCTTCTCCCGAACTGGAGCCGCGGAGTGTACTCCATGTTCGGCAGGGAAGTTCACCGCGGTATCTGGGCGCAGTATCTGCGACGACTGCTCAGCGGGGAGATACAGCGACGGCGGAAGTACCGAGTGTCGTGCATGTCCTGAAGGAACGATCTCTGCAACGAACAGCAGCACCTGCACGCCGTGTAGCGCCGGCACCGTCGCCTCAAGTTCGAATTCCACCGTATGCGCGCCGTGCGCGCCGGGCACATACCTTCCACAACCGGGTGGTGCCGCGTGTCTGAGTTGCCCACCGGGGACGATCTCTGGTCCCGGAGCGACAAGCTGCACTCAATGTCCGGCTGGGACATCGTCGAATGGATCGCAGACTGAATGTTTTCCGTGTGACGTTGGGAAGTATACGGCGAGCCCAGGGAACTCTGCTTGCGTTGATTGCCCCGCGGGAACGAAGGCGGGTTCTATCGGAGCCGCTTCGTGTGAACCGTGTGGCATTGGTTACTACAACTCCGTTCCGGGAGCTGCAGACTGCGCGACATGTCCCGCTGGAACAATCAGCGGAATGGGTTCCAGCTTCTGTAGTTCCTGTCCGCTCGGTTACATAGCGGCGCCGGGAAGTTCTGCATGCGCATCATGCGGGCCTGGCACCGCCTCTGAACGATTCGGCGCCGAGAGTTGTGACACGTGTGGTCCAGGAAGCTACTCCGACCAGTCGGGAAGCACGGCATGCCGTCCTTGCCCCGCAGGGACAGCGAACGCGAGCAACGGAGCTGATTCATGCACTCCATGTCCCGCCGGCACGTCGAGCACGGAGAGTGCCGCGATGTGCACCACTTGCTCCGCAGGAACATATAGCCCCGAGCCGGGTTCAAAGTCCTGTCTCTCTGCTCCGAAGGGCACATTCGTCGCCACCGCAGGCGCCTCGGCCTACTCACTCTGCACCGCAGGGAGCTTTAGCTCCGCGCTTGGATCACGAAGCTGCACAAGTTGCTCCCCTGGGTCGTACTCACCGACCGACGGTGCGACTGCGTGCACGCGGTGTCCGAAGGGATTGATCTCCGATCGGGCGGGATCCTCCGCCTGCAAGGCTTGTAAGAAAGGGAAGAAACCAAACGGGGCGCAGACCGCCTGCGTTTAGCGCACATGACGGCAATTATGGAACGACTCACCAAAATCTCTTTGTTCGTCGCCTTGTCCGGCCTCGGCGTTCTCTCAGGCATCTCGGAGAGCCGAGGGGACAATCTCTGTCGCGACAAAAAGACACGGGTCGTCACGGCACGCCCGGGTGCATGCACGCGGAAGGAAGTCGCCATCGGCGCTCTCGCGAACGCCGTGAGCACAACGGGTGCGACTGCGGACAACGCCACGGGCGCTGCATTGTCGCTTCTCGACAGCGGTGCTGTCGCCGGTGGCTCGGATACGAACACCGTTCTCGATCTCAATCTCATTCGAACCGGTGCGACCGGCGGAACGAACACGAACATCGGCCTTGATCTCTCCGTCTTGAGCGACGGAGGAGGGGACTCGACGAACGTTGGTCTGCTAATCTCAACGAGTGGGGGAGATGCGAATTACGCTGCACTTTTTCAGGGCGGGAATGTTGGTATCGGAGTGAACGATCCCGACGAAGCGCTTGAAGTCGCGGGGCGATTCCATCTCGGGCAAGCCGATGCGCCAATTGATCCGACAGATCGACTCTACAACGTTGGCGGATCGCTTTTCTGGAATGGGCAAGCGGTTGGAGTCGGAACTTCGACGGGCACCATCAGCGGTGTCCTCGCTGGAACTGGACTTGCGGGCGGCGGAGTCTCTGGTGCAGTCACTCTCGCGGTTGATACGGGAACATCTGCGGGGAAGATCGTCCAGCTGAACGGGAGCTCGGAACTTCCTGCCGTCAGCGGACTCAACCTCACGAACTTGAATGGAAGTGCCATCGCCGCGGGCACAATCCCCGACGGAAGACTCTCGCCGAGCGTGTCCTTACTCGGTTCGAGCATCGCGCTGACTGGTGAAGTAAGCGGGGTACTTCCGGTTGCTAACGGAGGAACCGGCGCGTCGACTCTTGCAGATCTTGTGACTCTCGGCACGCACACGACGGGAAACTATGTCGCGACAGCGACGGGTGCGACTGGCGTGACGGTGACGAACTCCTCGGGAACGGAAGGGGCAGCGCTCACTCTCGCACTCGACACGGCGATCGCACCATCTTGGTCGGCCGCGCACAGCTTTCTGACTCGGGTCAACGTCGGAACGTCGACGGCGTCGGTTGAAGCGCTGCACGTTGCAGGGCGTGTTGAAATCGATCAGCTCCTCGCTCCGGTTGCCACGACAAACAAGCTTTATAACGTTGGCGGAGATCTCTTCTTCAACGGCGTGAATCTGTCAGCGGGTTCGGTCGCCGGTGGAGATATCACCGGCGTCACGGCGGGGACTGGCCTCACGGGGGGTGGAACGACTGGCGCCGTGTCACTCGCTGTCGACACCGGCACTGCCGCGAATGATATCGTGCAACTGAACGGGTCGTCTCAGTTGCCCGCGGTGAGCGGAGTGAACCTCACCAACCTCAACGGGACGAACATCACCAGTGGAACGGTCAATGCGCTGTATCTTCCCGGTACGGTCTCCTATTTGGGCACGGCGGTCGATCTCAACACGGCCGAAGTCGCAGGAACACTGCCCGTCGCGCGTGGTGGAACAGGTGCCACCGCACTTACGGATCTCGTTGCTCTGGGAACGCATACGACGGGCAACTACGTTGCTGCTGTCGCTGTGGGAACCGGGGTCAGTTTGAACTCGTCGGGTGTCGAAGGCGGCACGGCAACGCTCAGCCTTGATCAAGCGGTGGCACCGACGTGGACGTCGACGCATACATTCTCCGGGGTAACGGACATTACGACCGGAACGAACGAAGACTTCACGGTTGTTCCAAACGGCAGTGGCAGAGTCGGGCTTGGCACCGCGACGCCGTCCGCCGGTCTCGATGCCGTCGCAACGTCGACCTCCGCGGTTGCGGGGACTTTTGTCGGCACTGAGTTGAACACGACCGACAGCGGCGCCGTTGCCGCTGGGGCTGATACCACAACTGGCCTGCAGGTGAATCTGGCGCGCACTGGTGCATCCGGGGGAACGATCACCTCCACTGGACTTGAGGTCACCGCGGTCGGCGATACTGGCGGAACATCAACGGTGGTGGGACTCGACGTCGATGTCAGCGGCGCCGATACCAACTTTGCGGCGCTGTTCAACGGCGGTCGCGTTGGTGTCGGAACCACAACGCCGACGGCTGCGCTGGATGTCGTTTCGGCTTCAGCGGCCACGACCGGCGCAAACGAGACGGCCTCGCGCATTCAGATGACGGACACGGGCGTGGTTAACGGCGGCGTCGACAACACCGCTGGACTCGAACTCGACATCACGCGAACCGGGGCCACTGGTGGGACGATTAACACCACCGGACTCGACATTGCCGTCACTGGTGACAACAGCGGTGCAGGGGCGTCGACCGTCACTGGCCTGAATGTCGCTGTGAGTGGCGCTGACTCGAACTATGCAGCGGTGTTCACTGGTGGCCCGATTGGAATTGGAACCGCAGTTCCGACCGCGGGACTACATCAGGTCATGACCTCCGTTTCGACAACTGGAACTCCGGAAGTCGCGCATCGCATTCAGTTGACCGACACTGGTACCGTCGCCGCTGGTGCAGACGACTCTGTCGGCCTCGATCTCAACGTCAGTAGAACCGGCGCTGCGGGCGGAATCATCACCACGACCGGCCTCGACATCGATGTCCTCGGCGATGGCGGAGGAACGTCGACCATAACCGGGCTGACGGTCGACGTGAGTGGCGCGGATCAGAACATTGCGGCGATGTTTGGGGGTGGGAGTGTCGGGATCGGAACGACCGAATCGGTGATCACCAACGTCAACGTGCCAAGCGGATCTCAAGTGATCGGCAACGGGGCGTTGTGTGTGGACAATGCGGACGATGACTGTGTCGACGCGGCAAGAAGCGCGGGATCGATCTACGCCGAAGGTGCTGGCGTCACCGGCATCGACTTGGCGGAGGAATTCCCCGTGCGTGAGGGCGACCAGGTCGAAGCAGGGGAGATCGTCGTCATCGACACGTCGATCGGAAACAAATGCGTGGAGAAAGGGCGTGACGAATCGGGGTCGGTGGTGTGCCGCCGCTCGGTTGAAGGCCGTATCCCGTTTGTCACGCGTTCGAGTGGGAACAGCGCGGAACACAAGCGAGTGCTCGGCATTGTCTCGACCGAACCGGGCGTGACGCTCGGCGGATTCGGGCGCAAAGAGTTGCTCGGCTATCGCAAGGTTCCCGTGGCACTTGCAGGTCGAATTCCGGTTAAGGTGTCCAACGAGAATGGGGTGATCGAGCTCGGTGATCGGCTGACGCCGTCGTCGACTCCCGGCGTTGCCATGCGCGCGGACGAGGGAGACCTCCAGATCGCGATCGCTCTCGAGCCGTTCGAGGAAACGACCGGAACAGTTCTCGCGCTCGTGAAATAGTAGGGCTAGGAGTTCCGGCCCAGGTGCACGAGCGTCAACTGTAAGTTATGGCGTGCCGCGGAGAAGTTGGGCCGGATTTCGAGCGCCTTCTGAAAGTGGGGCAACGCCTCGCGATACTCGCCGAGCTGGCCGTGTACCGTCCCCAAGTTATTCAGCGCCTCGGGGTATGTGGGATTGAGTCTCACGGCTTCGAGCGCATGAACCTTCGCTTCGGCAAGCTCCCCCCGTTTCAAAAGATCAAAGCTCAAGTTCGTGTGCGCCATGAAGTTGTTGGGCGAAACCGCGAGCGTCCGGCGGTGAATCGCCTCGCCGTTTCGCCAGTGCGGCAGTTCGCGCGCCGTGATGACAAAACAGGCAACGACGGGTAGTGCCGCGATAACAACGCGATTCAGTTTTGGGAATGAATCGGTCAGATAGTCTCGGACAAAAACAACCGTGCCGAGGATCAGCCCGACGTGCGGGAGATACGTCCAACGATCCGCGAGAAGCTGGCCACCAATCTGCACCAATCCGCACACTGGCAGGATTGCAATCGTGAACCAGAGCCATCCGAAGAGGAGTGAGGGGTAGCGATTGCGGAGTGCCCAACACCAACCGCTGATGGCGATAAGCCCGAGGGCAGAACCGGCGCCGATCCCTGGTGTCAGCATCTGATGCGGATAGAAGATCCCAAATCCCGTTGGCCAGTAGAGCTTCCCAGCGTAGGCAAGTGTCGCCGTGAAAGCCACGGCGATGCGGTTGGAGAGGTCGGACTCCGCCATGGAGCGGAGCCCTCCGCCGGAGGCCTGTGCGGAGAGCGCAACGACACAGAACACACCCGAGAGCGCAAAGAACGGGAGCTTCTCGACGATTCGATTTCGGAACGAGCTGACACCCGCCGATGCCACACGCAAACGATCGAGCGGCCAGTAGTCGCACACGAGAAACAGAACGGGGAGCGAGACGAGCATCGGCTTCGCAAGGAGTCCGCACAGCAGGCAAACCATGACTGCAAGAGAGTTCACCAGCGTTCGATGGCGCGCGAACGAAACGTAGGCGTGGAGTGCGAGTAGTGCAAAGAAGACGCTGAGCACATCCTTCCGCTCGCTGATCCAAGCGACGGATTCGAGGCGAAGCGGGTGGAGTCCGAAGATTAATGCGCAGATCAGCGCCGGACCAACCGACGTGGAGCGAACTTCCCGATCATTCGGCGCAAGAAGTCGGAGGACAAAGAAGTAGAGGAGCAGCGCGCTCAGTGCGTGAATGGCCACATTGATCACATGGTGCCAGCCTGGGTTCAAACCGAAGAGCTGTATGTCGAGGGCGTGAGAGAGCCACGTCAGCGGATGATAGTGTCCGCTGTGCGCCTCTGAGAACGCCCATTGAAAGGTCTCCTTCGTCAGCCCCGCCTGCACATGCGGGTTCTCCGAGACATATTCCGGATCGTCGAACGAGAGAAAATCGAAATGACGCACCGGGGCAAAGAGGGCGCACACGAGAGCGACGACCAGTGCCGCGGAGAGATACTTCGCACGAGCAGAAGTGCCTGAGGTCATCATGACTCTGCCTGAGATGCCGTGAGCTGGTGAACACCTGCGCGAACGTAGTTCCACATCTCGCGCGGGCTTCTGGTCTGGGCCAGCGTTCGCGCAATGACGCGGGGGCGAAGATAGAAGCGACGCAACGCGTGAACGCGAAAGTTTCTCAACTGATCGATGGAGAGGTGCCGGGTACGCATCGCGGGCTCGGAGTACGCGTGCTGTGGGATCTCGCCATCCGCAATGAGACCCTCGGTGATCGCGAGCGTGTGGAGCGGGGTACCGGGAAACGGATACGGATAGAAGATCTCAAGAAAATCGGGATCGAGTGCTTTCGCAAATGTGATCTGTTGAACGAGGGTTTCGTGGGTGTCCCACGGAAGTCCAACGAGAAGATACGCACTCGTCTTGATCCCCGCATCGCGCGTCATTCGAACGGCGGCGAATGCATCTTCGACTTTTGCCCGTTTTTGTACGCGGTCGAGCGTGGCCTGGTCTCCGCTCTCGACTCCGAAGGCGACGATCCAACAACCTGCACGCCGCATTGTGCGAAGGAGGGCAGGAGAAAGTGTGTCGACGCGACTATTGCAGGCCCACCGGATGTCCAGTCGACGCGCGATAATCGCTTCGCACAACTCAGTCACCCAGCGCTTGTTCTGCGTGAACAACTCCGAGCGAAAAAGAAAGTCGCGAATGCCAAACTGCAAGATACATTGCTGAATCTCGTCGATGACCTGAGCGACGGATCGATAACGATTCTTCGTGCCCGCAACCTGATTTGCGAGACAGTAGATGCAGTGAAACGGGCAGCCTCGATTCGTGACGATCGTCGTTTGCGGCATTCCCGTGTCTGGGCGGGTATAGAGGTCGTTCCGGATCAGGTCGCGAGCGGGAAACGCGAATCGGTCGAGGTCGTCTTCAAAGGGGCGGGGCGCATTGCGAACGATCTCGCCGCTTGGCTCGCGCCAGGTCAGTCCCAGGATCTCGTCAAGCGGCTTACCCTCGCCAAGTTCAAAACACGCAGATTCGTATTCATTGCGAATCACGAAGTCGAGCGCGTGGTAACGCACTAACGAATCGCGATCGAGCGTGTTGAAATGGGCGCCGATCGCGCCGATCCGGATGTTGGGCACGGCAGCGCGAGCTCGCTCGGCAGCCGAAACATCGGCTTCAAGGGAAAGCGTCGTAATGCTCAAGAGGAGCTCTTCGGGCTGGAACTCGAGGACGTCGCGCTCGAAGTCATCCCACGTGAGTTCCTCGGCGGCGTAATCTCTGAGACGTGTGTCCGCACCAGCCGCGCGATAACTGCCCGCGGCATACATGAGGTCGATTGGAGGACGAAGGGAGATCGTCTTCAGCTTAGCGATCGGAGTCTGGCAGCGATCCTCCCGCACATACTTTCCGGTCGGAGGGACGACGCAAAGAACCCGTTTTCTGTGTGCTCCGCGGACGGAAGGTTGTTCTTCGCTCATGTTGATAGGCGGGATGCGGGGCCGTTCTGCGGTCACTTCGCGGATGCAAATGGATTCTAAGGTGGCTATCGAAATTGCGCCACGGAAGAACACGGTGCGGCGGGATCTGCCGCTGCGACAACGGAGGGTCACGATCTCAGTTTGGTCGCCGCTCGACTAGTCCCCGGCGGTGGATCTATCGATGGTAGAGGTTTCGGGTGTCCACCAACAGCTTCGTCGTTCGAAACGACTTGTATGCGTCGTGGTCTGTGACGAGGATGAGCGCATCGGCCCACTGTTCCAGCGCCGCGAGATCCTTTTCGCGAGGACCGTCCCAGTCCTTTACGAGAGGATCGTGCGCGCGGACTTCGTGTCCGTCCTTCTGAAGAAGCTCGATGATATGCTCAGCTGGAGTTTCACGCGCATCGTCGACATTCTTCTTGTAGGCAAGTCCGAGAACGCCGACTTTCAGCTTCTGACCTTTGTTCCCGCTTTCACGATAGAGTCGCTGGGTGACGTAGCCAGGCATGCTGTCGTTAATCTCGCGCGCGGCAACGATCAGCTTCGCATTCTTGGTGTTCTCCGTGAGAAACCAAGGATCGATCGCGATGCAGTGTCCTCCCACTCCGGGGCCGGGTTGCATGATCTCAACCCGGGGATGGCGATTCGCGAGTCGGATTGCCTCCCAGACATCGAACTGCAGTTCATCTGAGATCTTCAAGAACTCGTTGGCGAGCGCGATGTTCACGTCGCGGAACGTGTTCTCCATGAGCTTCGCGACTTCCGCAGTGCGAGCGTTTGCACGGAAAATCTTTCCAGCAACGAAGCTCGCGTAGATCCGCTCTGCGCGTTGTGCGGCTTCTTCGGTGAGACCGCCGACGATCCGATCGTTGTGGACGATCTCTCGCAGTGTGTCGCCAGGGATCGCGCGTTCGGGACAGTGCACGAGCTGCACATTCAGGTTGCGTTTCTGGAAGATCGGGAGGACTTCGTCTTCGCAAGTGCGTGGCTTGATCGTGGATTCCACAATCACCAGATCTCCGTCTTGGGCCACTGTTGCAACGGATTCTGCCGCCTTCAACACGTAGGTCAGATCGCATTGCCGGCCGATGTGCGGCGTAGGAACGGCAATGATGTAGACATTCGCCGGGGAGATTGTTGTCGAGGCTTTGAAGCGGTTCGTCGAAAGAGCTGCCGTGAGCAACTCTGGCATTCCTTGCTCATCGAAGAAGCACCTTCCGCTATTGAGCGCGTCGACTTTCGACGGGTCAATATCGAAGCCGACGACTTGATATCCGCTGCGCGCGAGGAGCAACGCCGTCGGGAGCCCCATGTAGCCGAGTCCGACAACGACGATGTTCTTGTCCCGAGGGTCGATCGTTTTAACGCCGAGCACCTTGTCGATGATCTGGGTCGAGGTTGTGCCATCGCCGAACGGATTCTTCCAAGACGACTTCGGTCGCTCGAGTGCTTCTCTCAGGCGCTCGACGCTGCGTCCGATAAGGACGTTTGCGCCAACATCAACCGTCTCAGGACGTTCGGTGTTTTCTCGAATCGTGATGCAGGGAACGCCGAGGATACAGGCCTCTTCCTGCACTCCACCGGAGTCGGTCACGATCAGTTTCGCGTTCTGCTCGAGGTTGAGGAAGTCGAAGAAGCCAAGCGGGTCGCACGTAATAACGTTCTTGGGAAGCTCAAGTCCAAACGTCGTGATGCTCTTCACGGTTCGCACGTGAATCGGCCAGACGACAGTGCCCGGGAGGGCGCCGATGACGGCGAGGGTCTCTTTGAGCGCTGGAGCCGTATCGACGTTACCGGCCCGGTGTGCGGTGACCAGAATAAACTCTTTGGGCGTCACTCCGAGGCGCTTGAGGATATCGCTCCGCGTCTGGGCGAGCTCTTTGTTCTGTAACACGGCGTCGACGATCGTGTTCCCGACGACGGAGATCTTCGAATCGGAGATTCCTTCGCCGCGGAGGATGCCAAGCTGTTTCAGTGTCGGAGCAAAGAGCATATCGGAAACGTGATCGGTGACGACGCGATTGCTCTCTTCCGGCATCGTTCGGTCGTAGCTCCGGAGGCCCGCTTCGATATGGCCGACCTTGATGCCGAGCTTGTGTGCAGCGAGAGCGGCGGCGGCGACGGTGTTCGTATCGCCTTGCGCGAGCATCACATCGGGCTTCTCTTCCATGAAGATCGGCTCGATCTTGATCATGATGTTGCCGGTCTGATTCCCGTGTGTGCCGGAGCCAACGTGGAGGTTGTACTTCGGCGCAGGAATTTCGAGCTCCTGAAAAAACACCGCGTCCATCTGGGCGCTGTAATGTTGATTCGAATGGATGATGAAGAAGTTCACCCCACGCGCCTGGCACTCACGGATGACCGGGCACATTTTAATCACCTCCGGCCTGGTGCCGACGACGATCGCGATCTTCATTTTGCTCCCTCGATGAAAACTTGGTTTGTGGCGCGGACCTCAAGCCTACTGGCGTAATGTCTCAGGCTCCGCGTCCGGATTCGCGCTCCAATTGAGAACCCGCTCAGCCAGCGGGCACCTGAAAAATTCAGCGACCTTATTACTACAGAATGGCGGATTGCCGAAGTGCTGGAATTTCAGTGGGATAGCAGACCTCCGCGCGCGGGATTCGGTGGTTTCTCGCTCTCAAAGACCGATTGGAGAGTCCTGCGTCTCAGGCCTGCAAAAGGAAGCTTAGAGGAGAAGGATGGGGGAGCGGTTCTCGAAAACCGTCGCGAAGTATTCGCGAAAACCGTCGCGACGATCGTCACGAACCGCCCCCCAAATGATCGAGCGAACGCGATGCTTTACGCCCGCGCAGCTCGCTCGTCGAGGAACGCCCAGCACTGCGCGCCGCCGCCGTGGGCGAGGATGCGCGAGCCGATGTCGCCGGTGAGATACGGGAGCATCCTGCGGAGGTACTCCCGGTACGTGCTTCGGTGCCCGTGCTGGTTCGTCGCCTTGAGACGGCATAGGACGTGGTCTGTGCCCGCAAGAGACGGGAGCAGTTTGCCCAGAGTACCCTCCGACGAATCGACGAGGTCGATGAACCACCGCGTCGCGAGAGGCGCACTGGGAGCGACGACGTCGTGTGCGGTCAGCGGCCACACGCCGTAGGTGCGAAGCATCTGCTGCAGCGATGTGTCCAGCGACTCGTCGACGAACTGCTGAACGATCTGATCGTGCGGCACGAGCACGCCGATGCATCGCTCGGCGAGTTCCGCGCACTGTTGCAATGCCGCGCAGATGCCGCCGTAGGCGTCGAGGCTGCCGGGGACGAGCAGGACGGGGGAGTTGTGAAGCGAGTTGTCGCCGATGAACTGCTCGAGCGGAATCCGGCGGTGACCCGATTCGAGAATCTCGATTCCGGGGTTCCCGACAGCCGTCGAACGACCTGCGACGGTGAGTTCGATGCCGAGAGACTCGGGTGCCACCTTCATTCGGTCGAGCAACGTGCGATAGGCCTCCGGGCCTCCGACGGCGTGGACGACGGCGACGACTTCAGTCCATTTCTTCATGGTTTCCCTCATGGCGCACTGAGTGGCGGAAAGTGAGAGTTGGGAGATGCGCATCATGGCATCTCAGAAGTGGTGGCAACGAATCGTGGAAACCTCCTGGTTGTGCCGCAATGCGGCCCTTTGAGAACTACCGCTCTGCCCAGAAAAGAATGTGAGAAAAGATCAATCAACGATTGTTATGCGATGAAGTGTGCTTCGCGTGCAACATGGAGTCGCTAAGAGTACTTGAATGGCTCGTTCCAGTTTGAGGGCAGAGGAGTATCACGTTGAAGAAATTGGAACTGCGCGCGCAGAGAAGCGGGTGACTCGCGCTGAAAAGGACTCGTGCTCTGACAAGTCGTTGATAGGCTAACTTGTCAGAGTACTAGCTACAGAGATTCGTACTCGATTCGCTCAACGTTCCCGATGGAACTGGTAATACAGCACCGGCACGGCCATGCGGCTGACAAGGAGAGACGCGATCTCACCAGCCATGAGCGAGAGCGCTAGCCCTTGAAAGATCGGATCGAAGAGTATCACGGAGGCACCGACCACAACGGCGAGGGCTGTAAGAAGCATCGGTCGGAAGCGGACCGCGCCGGCATCGACCACGGCTTCGGCGAGAGGCATCCCTTCCCGGAGCCGAAGCTCGATGAAGTCGACGAGAATTATTGAGTTGCGAACAACAATTCCCGCCCCGGCCATAAAACCGATCATCGATGTCGCCGTGAAGAAGGCACCTAGCATGCCGTGGGCAGGGAGGATTCCGACGAGCGAAAAAGGGATCGCGGTCATGACGATCACCGGTGTCATGAACGAGCGAAACCAACCCACCATCAGCACGTAGATCAGCACTAGCACGACGCCAAACGCGATGCCTAGGTCGCGGAACACCTCGATGGTGATATGCCACTCGCCATCCCACTTGATTGCGGGCTCTCGCACTGACGTCGGGAGGGTCGCATTGTAGACGTCGAGTGTTTGCTTCGAGCCACCGAACTCTCGAGCATCGAGCTTTCCGATCGCTTCGTTCAGCGCGCCAATCGCATAGACGGGGCTCTCTACGACACCGGCGACATCGCCCAGCACGTAGGTCACCGGCAGAAGGTTCTTATGATGAATCGTGCGGGGGGCGGTCTCATATCGAACCGAAACAAGCTCTTGCAGCGGTACGAGTGGGGGAGACTGCCCAGCAAGCGGCTCGGGGAGAGCATTTGCGTCACCTGAACGAACTCGA
>JADYYL010000262.1 GCA_020853655.1 Deltaproteobacteria bacterium | reverse complement strand
CCCACTACCCGTCGTATCGCCCTGCCGCCACGAAGGAACTCCGTGCACCGACGATACGTCGCCTATCGGACGCGTATATTCTGCAGCACCGCCATCGCCGCCTCGTGCAACGATTTTGAGATGTTCGACTTGTGCGTGTACTCTTGCATGAGCATCTGCATCTTCATTTGGTCTCCAAGATGCTTCTCTTGCATCGCTTGCATCTCCTTCGCATTCTGTTCGAAGGACACGGACTTTCCGCTCCCAGCTCCGGTAATCGCAGTTGCGATCGTCGGTAGCGCAACGCTGAGTCCAGTGCGAACCGCCGTACCTATCAGTGCTGATGTCGCCATTCTCTTCTCTCCTTAGTTGTCGTTCATATCGCCTATTCATTCACTGCTACTGAGTAGACTGCGTCCGAGCATGACCTCCGGCGGGAACGACCCGCCCATGCCGTCGAGAACTCATGCCGTCGGGAACTCATGTCGACGAGCACACGTGTCGACGGGCGCCATCCTTGGGTATTGGCATCGGGGAATTGCACCGTCCAAGGCCTTCACTGTCCAAGGCTTTCACCGTCCAAGGCATTCTCGAGCTATCGCATTCACTATCCGCCCTCAGTGAAGTCTGAGTTTCATGACTCACCACTCACCACCATTATCGTCCCTTCCCATGAACCGTCTCACGGCTAGGTGTGCCCGCTCTCACGTCTCTATCGACGTTGCCATTCATATTGCCGGACTCTCGAACGTTCTCGGCCGGGTCGTCGGCATCTTCGAAGCTGAGTATCTCGAGCGCCAATCCCTCCCCTTTCTTTCGGAGCCGCCCCGTTCCAATTCTCTCGCCGCCCACACGCAATATCAGTGGCTCGTTCTCTTCGAGTCGAATGTCGATCGTTGTTCCAGGCAGGAGCGTCAACAGTTCCTCCGCAGAGATCAGCACTTCACCAAGTTCAACCGTCATCTCCACCGGAATCTCAGAGAGCAGACGGCTATTCGTAGGCAATGCGGCTTCACACGAGAGAACGCTCTCATTTCCGTAGGCTGTCGCGTCCGCGGAGTAAGCGGTGCGATGAGTCGAGTCCGGCGTGGACGACACTCCGGATGTCTGCCCACGAGTCGACAACGGCTCCGTCGCCTGAAGGCGTTGATAGGAGTGCTCTCGTGCGTTCGTTGGGTGCGGAGCTCGATGTGTGTTCGAAACGGTCCGCGCGTCATCGTCCGAGCGTCCCGTGACACTCGGCGTTCCTGATTCGGTGAGCTCGAGGCCAGGCCACAGTTCCACGACATCCGACCTCCACAGCGCATCGTCATCCCACAACGACCTCAGCAATGCGCTGTCGGCCGCGTTTTTTATGTGAATCGTGCTCTTGGCTGTATCTGTGGTCATGGAGCGTTGTGTGTTTCTAGCCTGGTTCGTGCTGTTCCTGGCCTGATTCGTGTTCATAGAATGACTCGTGTTGAGACCCTCTCCTCTGAATTCTGTCCACTCGCTCTCACCTCGGCTTCGACCGATGGCGCAGCGAGTTCTCGCACCTTGATCTCCCGCACCCCAATCTCCCGCACCACGAGTCGGATCTCCGAGTCGTCCGTGCACCCCCCGTCGAGGCAGATGCGCAACTCCCTCCGACGGAATCCCGAGGCGCCAAAGACAATCTCGGCTCGCGCCAGTTCGGAGACTGGAATACTTCTCTTCCCGCGGAGCCGACTCTGGCATTGGAGCCGAAGAGTCCCTGCTGTGAGAACACGAGCGAGCACGCTCCGTCGGCATCCGTCCCGTCGTGTGCTCGGGCGGAGGTTCGTACTTCGTGCGACAACGCCTTCGATAACGTCAATGTCCATGCACTGGCTCAGACCTGCTCCCAACACGGTGTTCGGATTCGACTCTTCGGGCTGCACCCCTATCTCCGGATGAGGACGCGCCTCCTGCGCGGCGACCTCTCCGTGGGGCCTTTGTCGCGCGATGCAGACACCAGACGAGCAGCGCGCCACACACCGCCGCCGTGCCCCAACGCAGCTCCTGCGTTCCGCGTCGCGCCGATGCGGCCACGTCGCGCACTCTCTCAACCCGGCGTGTTGCTGGCGCGGAAGCAGGCCGATCGTCAGCGATGAGAGAAACGGATACTTTCGAATGGTCGACGCCAATAGCCGATCCGATCACCGACTGGACAAGCGCGACATCAATGGTGCGAAGCGGGTCATGAACCAGAAGGGCTCCCGCTGTCTGCGTGAGTTCTTGGTGACTCTTGCCGTCGTCATGTGATGGAGCGCTGACGTGCACGCGGGCATCACGCACTCCTGGAATCTGGCGAAGGGAACGTTCGAGGTCTGCAGCAATCTGCCGCTTGAGGACGTAGCTTCGCTCTTCGCGAGTCGAAAGGAAGCCGCGACTCGGAGTCGGTCGACCATCGGTGGTCGGCGACAAACGTTCCGATTCAATGAGCGCCATCGCACGGGATCGTTCCCCGCGTGGCACCTCGATTGTCCATCCTTCTGGCTCACGCGTCTTTGTGGCGTCAATCCCTTGCGATGACAGAGCTACGAGGATCGCATTGGCGCGAGGCTCGTCGAGATCGTGAACCACCTGGTCGAGACACCCGCTCAGCGCGAAGGTCAGTAAGAGCGACGTGAAGAGTGAGCGGGTCATGCACGCTGCCCCTCTTGCCCATCATACTCCAGGCGGATCAGCTCTCGGAGTTGCTCCACGGCACGCTGATGGATTCGACAGACCTTCGCTTTCGACAACCCTTTCAGCTCCGAAGCAATCTGACGGTAAGCCTTCTCCTCGAAGTAATGGAGCCAGACGACACGGGACTCGAGGTGCGGAAGCTTAGCCACGAGCCGCTGGAGGAATCGGCGGGTCGAGAGCATCGACGACACGTCCTCGGGAGAGTGATCACCATGCGCGTATAGCTCGACGGTTCCGGCGTCTGGCGACACGTCCGCCCGAACGCCGAGCTCGTCGAACGTGTCGAGCATGCTCTGCAACTCCCAAGCGCTGTAGGCTAAGGGGGGTATAAATGTCGATGCACCCGGGGCGCTCTCGTCGAAGACGATACCCGAGCGGCCATTTCCACTCTGTGCCGCGTCTTGAGCGACCGCCCTTTCGTGTGCTCTTCGAAGCCACTTTAGATTGGAGCGGCTCATCGGGCCTCCGCTCCGCAGATAGTCCAGCATCGCGCCGTGAATCCGGATGTAGCTAAACGTTTTAAAGTTCGTGTCGGCCCGAAAGTCGTAGCGAATCGCCGCCTCGACGAGTCCGCGGAGTGCGGCACCCGTGATATCCTCAAGGTCGAGTCCAAGCCCACGACGCTTCTTGACGAACTTGAGCGCGAGGCGCTTCGCGTAGCGCATGTGATGGTGCACGAGCGCCTCCTGGAGATCGGAGAACGAGCGCGAGGGTTCCGCAACTTCCTCACTTCGAGGCGTTCCGTTTGGAGCCTCGAGAGCTCCTTCCTGCTGAAGTCGTCCGTCACAAGGGGCCTCGTCGCTACCGTCCGCACGTTTGGGCTTCCTCGGGGAAATCACGCGGCGCTCGACGCCACGAGAATCGTGTGCCGGTCGCCTCCGAAGCGAGGGCTTTCTCCTTCGCGACGGTGCTCGACCCGAGGGGCTCAGCTCCAAATGTACACGTGCCTCCATGCATCTCCTTCTGGTTGGGGATTTCTCATCGGCGAATGCTCGCCAGGAGCCCTGCTCCGTGCCGAAGCTGGTGCAAGGGTGTGCCAACGCAGAGGACAGAAGCGATGTGTGGAGAACTCAGCGGGTTATGTGAGTTATTCGTGTAGCAAAGTGCACGCTCCTTGCGGCAAGATGCCTCAGTGAGTTTGGCGGGGTGGATCTCTCAGCCCGGCATAATCGCAGTCATGCGTGCGGCAGGGAGGAATCTGGTCAAATGCCGTCGCGGCTTCTCCTCGCATGCGAGAGAACGCTTTGGCTAATGTTCGGCTCCATCCGTCGAAGGATGTAGCCTTTACTTGAATGGGGATTATGAAACGTTTAACTGCCTCTCAATTCTTGAGCACCTCGCTCATTGCCTCTTGTCTAGCAATGATTCCCGCAACGCCTGCCTTCGCCGCAGATTCGATCCACGTGCCGATGAAGCCGCTTTCTGGGAGCAAGGTTGCTGGGTCAGTTCATTTTACGGCGAGCGACGGGAAGATGTCCGCCAAGGTCGAGCTTTCCGGACTTGAACCCGGTGAACACGGCTTCCACATCCACGAGGTTGGTGACTGCAATGCTGTCGATGGGAGTTCCGCTGGCCCACACTTCAATCCGGATGGTCACAAGCATGGTGGAATACAGGCGGCAGATCGACATGCTGGAGATCTCGGCAACGTCACCGCGGACGCAGCTGGCAAAGTCGAGGTCGAACTCAAGGATCTTCCTCTGACATTCGATGGCACGAAGGGAATTAAAGGTCGATCCGTGATCGTGCACGAGAAGCGCGATGATCTGGCGACCGATCCTTCCGGGGATTCCGGCAAGCGACTCGCCTGCGGCATCATCGGAGAGAAGTAGAACGAAGCGCGGGGCGTGAGCCCCGGCTCGCCGTTCATGCGCGATCGTCGAACTGAGCGCGTCGGGCGAACGGCGCGCTTGTGGAGGATGTCGTCGCACGTGCGGACATCAACGGAGTGACCGACCGCAGTCATCCGCTTTACGGGTGTTCGCCGCTCCGTCGGAAAGGTGTCAGTAGTTGAGGTTCGGCGAGAGCCATCGCTCGACGGTTTCGATACTTGTGCCCTTCCGTCGGGCGTAGTTCTCAATTTGATCGCGCCCAATCTTACCCAATCCAAAATACTTCGCCTGAGGGTGGGCAAAATAGAATCCGCTCACCGAGGAGGCGGGATACATCGCGAACGACTCGGTAAGCCGGATACCGCACCGTCGCTCCACGTCGAGCAGAGAGAAAAGCGTCGCTTTTTCCGTGTGATCCGGGCACGCGGGATATCCTGGCGCCGGACGAATTCCGCGATACTGCTCACGAATCAGCGCGTCTTCGGAAAGACTCTCATTCGGGTCATACCCCCAGAACTCCTTTCGCACCTTCTCATGGAGACACTCCGCAAAGGCCTCTGCGAGTCGATCCGCCACGGCTTTGAGAAGGATGCTCTGGTAGTCATCGCGTTCGCGTTCGAACTGGAGCAACAACTTCTCCATCCCGACCCCTGACGTGACAGCGAATGCGCCCACGTAATCGAGCAAACCGGAAGACTTCGGAGCCACGAAATCCGAGAGCGCAAGGTTAACGATCCCGGAACGCTTTTCCCCTTGCTGTCGAAGGGTATGGAGCGTTGCAAGAATCTCGCGGCCGGATTCGTCCGTATAGAGCTCAATGTCATCCTCATCCGTCGCATTGGCCGGGAAGAGTCCGACGACACCGTTCGCCGTCATATCCTTCCCCGCAACGAGCTGATCGAGCATCGCGTTGGCGTCGTCGAGAAGCTTCCGTGCTTCCTTCCCGTAGACCGGCGAGCTGAGAATCTCCGGGTATCGCCCCTTCATTTCCCAGGTGATGAAGAACGGCGTCCAATCGATATACTTCCGCAAAGTCTCGATAGGAAAATCGATCAGCTCCGTAATCCCGAGCTTCTTCGGTCGGGCAATGATCTCTTGCGACCACGTCGTCCGGAGCGGGTTCTTCCGAGCATCGATGAGATTCAAGTATTCGCGTTGGGAAAGATTCGCTTGGTGCTCGGTCCGAATTCGATCGTAGTCGCTCTTTACTCCTGCTGCGAACGTATCGCACGCATCGCTCAGGAGCGATGAGACGACGGTGACGCTCTTCGACGCATCGAGCACGTGCACCGTCGTTCCGTTGAATACCGGCGCTATCTTCACCGCGGTGTGGCGCTTCGAGGTCGTCGCGCCGCCGATGAGGAGTGGGACATCAATCCCCTCTCGTGTCATCTCCGACGCCACATGCACCATCTCGTCCAACGACGGAGTGATCAGTCCGCTCAGCCCGATAATGTCGACCTTTCGCTCTTTCGCGGTTTCGAGGATCTTCGCCGTGGGCACCATCACGCCGAGGTCGATGACCTCGTAATTGTTGCAGGCGAGGACCACGCCGACGATATTCTTCCCGATGTCATGCACGTCGCCTTTGACCGTCGCGAGCAAGACTCGGCCCGCGGCGCGCTGGCCGGGATTCTGCGCTTTCTCCTCTTCGAGAAACGGCGTGAGGTAACCCACAGACTTCTTCATCACGCGGGCGCTCTTGACGACCTGCGGCAGGAACATCTTCCCTTCACCAAACAGGTCCCCGACGATACTCATCCCGTCCATGAGCGGTCCTTCGATCACTAAGATCGGCCGACCGTATTTGACGCGAGCCTCTTCGGTGTCGACTTCGATGAACTCCACGATCCCGTTGACCAGTGCGTGGCTGAGCCGTTCTTCGACCGTTCCGGATCGCCAATCGTTGCGGGCCGACTCTCGCTCTTCCGGATCGGCTTTGAAGCGCTCGGCGTAGGTAATGAGTCGTTCCGTGGAATCGGAGCGCCGGTTGAGGAGAACGTCTTCGACCCGCTCGCGAAGCTCCGGCACGATCTGTTCATACACCGGGAGTTGTCCGGCGTTGACGATCGCCATGTCGAGTCCGGCTTGGATCGCGTGATACAGAAAGACGGAGTGCATTGCTTCACGCACCGGGTCGTTGCCGCGGAACGAGAAGGAGATGTTACTTACTCCCCCGCTCACCTTCGCGAATGGCAAGTTCTGCTTGATCCAACGCGTCGCCTCGATAAAGTAATTGGCGTAATCGTTGTGCTCCTCGATCCCTGTCGCCACAGTCAGAATATTCGGATCAAAGATGATATCGTCTGCCGGGAAGTTCAGGTCTTCGGTAAGGATACGATAGGCTCGCGCGCAGATCTGTATCTTCCGAGCGAAGGTATCCGCCTGACCGAGTTCGTCGAACGCCATTACGACGACAGCGGCGCCATAGGACATGACGAGCTGCGCCTGCTCTTTAAATTTATCTTCGCCTTCTTTGAGGCTGATCGAGTTGACGATCCCCTTTCCCTGAAGACACTTGAGCCCTGCCTCGATCACGTCCCATTTCGAGGAGTCGATCATGAACGGGATGCGCGCCACATCGGGCTCACTCGCGAGGAGATTCACAAAGCGTGACATCAACCCCTTCGAGTCCAGCATCCCCTCGTCGAAGTTGATATCGAGCACCTGCGCGCCCCCTTCGACCTGCCCCCGGGCGATCGCGATACCCGCATCAAGATCTCCGGCAGCAACCAGCTTCGCAAACTTCTTCGACCCCGCAACGTTGGTTCGCTCGCCGATATTCGTGAAGTTCGAACCACGCGTCAGCGCCACCGGCTCAAGCCCGCTGAGCCACATCCCTTTGCGCTTCTCGCGCTCCGTGCGAGGGCGCTTACCGCGGAGAGCATCCGCGAGCGCTTCGATGTGCGCCGGTGTTGTACCGCAGCAGCCCCCGGCGATGTTCAGCAGTCCCTCCTCTGCGAAGATCGCGAGCGTGCGCGCAAATCGCTCGGGTGACTCGTCGTATTCCCCAAACTCGTTCGGCAGTCCCGCATTCGGATAGGCACTGAGCGGAACGTGAGAGCACCGCGAGAGATCTTGCACGAAGGGATGCATCTGCTTCCCGCCAAGCGCACAATTGAGGCCAATGCTGATCAAGTTTTGTGCATGGGAGACGGAAACGTAGAATGCTTCCGTCGTCTGACCGGAGAGCGTGCGCCCACTCGCGTCAGTAATCGTCCCCGAGATCATGATCGGAATCGTCCGCGACACGCCTGCCACAGATCGCTCAATCGCTCGAAGCGCCGCCTTGCAATTCAGCGTATCGAAAATGGTTTCCACCAGGAGGAGATCGACGCCACCGTCGATCAAGCCCCGCACCTGTTCGGCGTAAGCGTCAACGAGCTGATCGAACGAAATGGCTCGAAAACCTGGATCGTTGACGTCCGGCGAGAGCGAGAGCGTTCGATTCGTGGGACCGAGCGCGCCGGCGACGAAGCGTGGCCGCGAAGGATCGCGCTGCATGACTTCCTGCGCAACTCGCTTCGCGATCCGAGCCCCTTCCAGGTTCAGTTCATAAACCGCGTGCTCAAGGTGGTAGTCCGACTGCGAAATACTCGTCGAGCTGAAGGTGTTGGTCTCGACGATGTCGCAACCAACCTCAAAGTACTTTCGGTGTATGCGCTCGATGAGTTGCGGCTGCGTGATGTTCAGAAGGTCGTTGTTCCCCTTCAGCGAGAAGAGGTGGGGTCGGAACCGCTCCCCACGAAAATCGTCCTCGTCGAGTCGTTCGTCTTGGATCATCGTGCCCATCGCCCCGTCAAGGAGGACGATGCGTTCACGCATGGCCTTTTTCAACTCACGATTCGACACAGAACCCTCTTGAACAAAACGTTGCTTGAAATGTTACGCACGACTCAGGGCCGAGCTCGTGTACAACGGCGACTTAATAAGCCTTCGCAAAAATCGCGTCGATGGTCGCCGGTTTTCCGCTCAGTATGCATGTCCCGGTCGTATTGCTCTGATCGAGCGGGAGGCAGCGGATCGTGATCTTCAAATCCTCAACCACATCGAGGCTCTTCGGATCGCCGCACCACTTGGCACGAACAAACCCTCCGTGCACTTCGGGCTTATTTGGATTCTTCGCCGTGAAATACGCGCGGAAATCCTCGAACGAAGTGATATCGGTGCGGATGTTTGCATCGAGATTGCGCTTCGCCTCTGCAAAATAGTTCGCCTGAATCTCGTCCAACACCTCGAGCACGCGAGCAGGGAGATCTCCTCGGGAGATCTTCTCCTTCTCCGTTGGCTCCTTGTCTCGGCGGGCGAGCATCACGTTGTCACCGGTAACATCGCGTGGGCCGACTTCAATCCGGACGGGGATCCCCTTCTTGATCCACTGCCAGTTCTTCTCTCCCCCTCGGATGTCGCGCTTGTCGACGGTCACGACGAGTGGATAGCCGGAGTAGGTTAACTTTCGCAGCTCGGCCGCGACTTTCTCTGCGTAGGCGAAAACGGACTCTTCGGTGTCGGGCTTCGGCGTCACGGGTAGGATCACGACTTGCTTAGGCGCCATTCTCGGCGGCACGCGCAT
>JADYYL010000261.1 GCA_020853655.1 Deltaproteobacteria bacterium | reverse complement strand
GCGAAGAACCCTGCTCAATGACGGGGAGTTCGCGTCTGTAACGGGCTGGTTTCGTTCGCTACTTAACGACGACCGAAGTTCCAAGGGGAACGAGGTAGTAGATCGCTGAGAGATCCGCGCGCGAGACTCGGAGACCCCCAACGTCCTCGCTCCACACGGGCGCGGAGTGAATAGGGAAGTTTACCGTGGGATAAAGCACAAACTGCCCGAGTGCGCCGCGACGATACCGCTGGCGATCTCCCTGCGGGGGAATGGGGAGCTGGCGCTTCGCAAAATATTCGTCGTTTGCATACCAAAGTGGCCGGCGCTGCTTATGCTGGAGCGGATAAGTTCCGGGAGCCAGCGTTACTGATCCTTGAGCGGTGATCGTTTTCACGATCTCCTCGCCTTTAAAGATTGAAATCTCCGCTTTGGCTCGGTCGATCTGCACCCAGGTCTCGTTCTCCGCGGGAAGTAATCCGTCGGTGGGGGGCAGGTATCCAATCAACGGCGCAAACTGCTCCGTCCCAAATTCTTCTCGCGACGTTTGCACCGGAACCTCAGCCGTCGATGGGAGTGTCCGACTCAAAACAATCGACCCGCTCTCCAAGAATCGACTCGGTAACGTCACCCTCAAGTCGGCCCGAGCGGCTTGTGGAGAATTGTCGGAAGTCGATGAGTGAGTACGCTCACCAGGGGTTTTTTCACCTCGATCCGAACTCATGAAGTTCATTGGATTGGAGGCGCAGCCCGTGGCTACAACTAACGTAAACACTGAAATTACAGATCTTTTTGTGGATCTCATTTGCCGACGAGCCTCATCTGAAGGACTGGAGTTCCTCGGACGTGTAACACGACTTTAAACTTGCTGAAATAATTTTTCTGCCTCTTCGGAGACGAGATCTTCAGCGAATCCGCGGGCATCGCTTTGCCTTTTGAGGTTTATCGAACTAGGCTCACCCGTTGCCTGTTCTATTTCATACTAGCTTAATGGGGGAACGCTGAGATGCAATTTCATCGGCTCCTGAAGTTTGCTCCGATCGGTGTTTGTCTCTTCACCGGCTGCTCGTTCCAGAGCGCCGCTCCACGCGTCGAGACCGCGATCACACCACTTCCAACTGTCGCCGTGTCAAACGCGGTGCTCGCTGCCCCCGTTGTGTTCAAAGGCGAACCGGAGCCGCTCTATCCGGAAGTCGAGGTTCCAAACGTACCCGAAGTGAATCATTGGGTTCGGGAATACAACAACGAACGAAAATCGTGCCTTCGCTCAGCCCTCGAGCGTCGGCAGGCCTACGCTGCGACTTTCCAGCCCGTGTTCGAACGACACGGTCTCCCACCGGAGCTTGTGCACGTTGCGATGGTCGAAAGCGCCTACCAACCTCTCGCCCGCAGCCGAAGCGGCGCGGTCGGGATGTGGCAGTTCATCGCCGGAACTGCTCGTAGCTACGGTCTGAAGATCGGCACGAGCGTTGATGAACGCAAGGATGTGGCCAAGGCAACCGATGCCGCGGCACGCCACCTCGTCGACCTCTACCGGACGTATCGGGATTGGGCGCTTGTGCTTGCGGCATATAACAGCGGGTCGGGGACCGTGAATCGGGCGATCGCTCGGAGCGGATCGCGAAACTTTTTCGAGCTCGCGCGTCGCGGGATGTTTCCCAAAGAGACAGTGAACTACGTCTCTCGCTTCATGGCGCTCGCGCTGATCCATCGAGACATCCATCCGTACCGTCTCTCCGACGAACCGACTGCACTCCAGTTGGCTCGCGCAGAGAACGCGGCGCTCAAAATTCCACGCTAACGGAATACCCAATGTCGGGCGCTCCGAGAATCGGGTTCGGCTACGATATTCATAGACTTGTTCCTGCGCGACCTCTCGTGCTGGGTGGGGTAACGATTCCTCATACGCTCGGGCTCGAAGGACACTCCGATGCGGATGCGCTTCTCCACGCGATTACCGATGCCGTCCTTGGCGCTTGCGGCCTGGCAGACATCGGAACTTACTTCCCACCGACCGATGCGCGCTACAAGGATGCTGACAGCTCCATGTTTGTCGCGGAAGCGGTGAAGCTTGCCGGGTCCAAGGGATATCGTGTTGGGAACTGCGACTGCATGATTCTCGCTGAGCGCCCGAAGCTCTCACCGCATATCGCCGACATGCGAGAAAAGATCGCCACGCTGCTTGGCGTTCAACCGACCGACGTCGGCGTCAAAGCAACGACGTGTGAGGGGCTCGGATTTGTCGGCAGAGAAGAGGGGATCGCAGCGCACGCCGTCGTGCTGCTCGTCCCGCGCTAGCACAAAGCGTCTCGCGACGAGAAAAGAGCGCTGAACACGCTGTCAGAGCCACTCCTACGAAATCTCCTCCAGAGCGAGAGTCTCGCCCGGCTTGAGTGCCACCACTCGAGTATTCACGTCACTCCCTTCCAGAGCCGCGATGAGTTGTTCTGGAGTGCCGGTCAACGCTGGCCATGTCCCGTAGTGGATCGGAATGACGACCTGCGGGGCGAGTACCTCGACCGCTTGCGCGGCCTCGCGTGGACCCATCGTGTAGCGATCCCCGATCGGCAGAAGCACGACGTCGGGCTGATACAAATTTCGAATCATCCACATATCCGAGAAGAAGATCGTGTCTCCCGCGTGATAGATTGTCCTGCCCGACTCCAGCTTTATGACGACACCGCAAGGTTCGCCCGCGTAATACGTTTTCCCATCCCGCGCCACGTAGGAACTTGAGTGGAACGCGTGTGTGAGCGACACGGAGATTGAGCCGTCTGCGTAGGGGACGGTTCCGCCTTTGTTCATGCTCTCCACGAGCGACTCGTCGTAGCCGTCCTTCACCAACAGTTCGCCGAGCTCGAAATTTGCAAACAGTCTTGCCTGATGGCGTTTCCCCAACTCCAGGGTCGACCCGACATGGTCGCTATGTCCGTGCGTGAGGGCGATGGCGTCGATACGGCCTGGTTCCAGCAGTTGGAGCGGGCAGCTCGGATTCCCCTCGAGAAATGGATCTATGGCAATACGCAGATTGCGTTCCGTCTGGACGATCACGGCGGAGTGTCCGCAGTAGGTCAACGTCGCTCGTGAATTCATAGCAGCTCCGGGTTGATAGTGTTGAACGATAACATCAGGACAGGTCGGCAAACTCAGCTCACGTGCCCCTCCGGGGATCCTTCTCCTCGGCGGAAAACGTATCAGTCGCTCGAAACATCTAACGGAGCTCGAACGGCGCACCTCGCGAGTTCCGCCGCGCACCTGCAACAGCCCTGCGCGCGCCTTCCACGGCGTCTGGTAGCAGATGCTCTCGTCACAGTCGATATCTGACCACTTGACTGGTCAGAAGTGACCTGAGAGAGTGTGGTGATGAAAACGAAAGCAAAAGAACCGAGAGTGATTCCCGTCACCGAGTTTAAGGCGAAATGCTTGAAAATTATCGACCAGGTGAACGAGTCGGGGGACGGAATCTTGATCAGCAAGCGAGGCAAGGTAACGGCGAGGCTCAGCCCGTTGATCGAAAGTGAGACAGAAGTTTTTTCGCTAAAGAACTCGCTCAGGGGTCGGCTCACGCTTCGCGATGATATCCTTGGTTTTTCGACCGCGTCCGAGTGGGAGGGAAATGACTGAGCTTCGTTACTTGGCGGACACCCACATTCTCGTATGGTGGATGGCGGAGCCAAGAAAGCTGTCCGG
>JADYYL010000260.1 GCA_020853655.1 Deltaproteobacteria bacterium | reverse complement strand
GTCGCAGCAGCTCGGTGGGGTGCTTTCCTCCTCCTCGTCGTCGCGCTTTCGTCTCTTTCCGCCTAAACCGGTTATCTCGACCGGATAGCCGAACCGCTTCTCTCGTCTATCGTTCCGTAACTCCTTTCTTTCATTCCTCGTCTCTTTCATTCCTCGTCTATTAATCCTTTTCGCGGGTTTCCCTGCGCGGGAATCCTACACGCGACCTCGTTCGGTCAGCGTCGTCCCCCATCGTCCCTTGAAACGGCGTTTCCGAGTCTGCCTCCACTCGATTTCCTTCTTGCCGCCCCTCCGTTGGACCGCCCGTGCCGTCGAGGATATCAAACGCCCCAGGGGGCACATGCAGCAGCGACGCCGTCCCGCGGAGCATGACTTCGGGCCTGCGCGCGGAAACTCGAATGAGCACCCCTGATGAGAAGAACGCTAGCAATAAACACTCAAGACTACTGACAAATTAATCCGTTGGTGCCCTGCCGGCCTCCGAGAAAATTGTCACTTCGGGATACGATCAGTATGCTTTTGACCATAACCGTCTGTGGTCTGAGGTGTAGGCGGGGTGTTCGCACTTAAAGAACGATCCACATGAGCATCAAACCCCCTGATCCATTTTTCGAAGCGCTTCACATGGGCCCTCGCGAGCAGGAGCGGCTCAAACGTTTGAATGACGAACGAACCCGGCAAAAAGTCGAGGCTGCCAAGAAACAGGAACGCGCCGAAATCGAGCTGAAGGCTCGAACGGAGCAGCGCCGGGATCTCAACGAATACTACTCGCAAAGCATTAACGAGTTTACCGACGGTCAGGTGAAGCAGAACCCTGACGCCGCGAACGGTTCTACCGCCGCAAGTCGACCTCTCTTTGCCCCGTTTGCGTCGGCGATGTCGAACGGGCGAGTGATTAACAACCCCCTTGCCGATCGCCAGAACGAAGCGCCCGCCGCGCCACAGCGCGACAGCGTGACATACACCAAGTATGCCGACACGATGTTCGGAACTCGACTTCGGTTGAAATAGTCAGGGAACAGAGACGGGCTTCGTTATCGGAAGCTCATCACCGGCGATCCAAATAACTCCTCAATACGGGTGCACAACGTCTCCGACGGAGCGATCCGCAATTCAGACGGGAGCATCACTTCGGTCTCCGAGTGCTTCGGCTCTTTCAGGATGAGCTTTACGGGGACCTCGCCGCGGTGCTCGGCAAGCAACTTCTTCAGACTCTCGAATCGTTCTGGCGTGCAGTGAGAGGTCTCGACCGACACGACGGCAAGTTTTGCGGTCTTGTCGCGCAGTGCGATGGCGGACTCGATCGTCGATGCAACAATCAACCGGCGCTCGTCGGAGACATCAAGGCGTCCGGCAATGAGGATAGGATCCTCTGAGTTCAGCACCTGATACGCTTTTTGATAGGTGTCGGGCCAGACGATCACTTCGATGGTATCGAGCATGTCCTCGAGCACGAAGGTCGCGTAGCGATCTCCCTTCTTCGTATTTTTCAGCCGCAAGAACGTGATGACTCCCGAGACTCGAACCTCCGCACCATCGTTTCGGTTGAGCACCGAGGCGATGGTGGAGCTTCCGAGTCGGTCGAGTTCGTGGCGAAATTTCTCGAGCGGATGCCCCGAGAGATAAAACCCGAGCGCCTCTTTCTCATGCGCAAGCTTTACATTGACCGGGAATTCGCCGAGCGTCCGGCGATTTGCGAACGCCTTCTCTTCCGACGGCAGCTCCCCACGGGCAGAAAAGAGGCTCATCTGGTTCGACTGCGCTTCCTGTTTGTAGCGCTCCGCCATCTTAATCACGTCGTCGAGCCGCGACATCATCTCAGCGCGAGTGACCTGAGAACCGTCGAACGCACCACTCTTGATGAAGTTCTCAAGCGTCCTTCGGTTGACAATGCTCGAGTCAACTCGGGCACAAAAATCGAGCAACCCCTTAAACGGACCGCGCCGTTTCCGTTCCTCGATGACCTGCTCCACCGCCCGCGCGCCGACGCCCTTCATCGCCGCGAGGCCAAAGACTATGGTTTTCCCGACGACCTGAAATCCGACGCTGCCCGTATTCACGTCCGGTGGAAGGACGTCGATATCCATCGCGCTACACTCGTTCAAGTTTTTGAGCGTCCGATCGGTACCGTCCATTTCCAGCGTCATCAACGCCGCCATGAAGAATCGAGGATAGTGCGCCTTCAGATACGCGGTCTGAAATGAGATCAGAGCATAAGCGGCAGAGTGACTTCGGTTGAAACCGTAACGCGCGAACGTCTCCATCTGATCGAAGACTTCGGTCGCGACGCTATCGCTGACGCCCTTGGCCTTCGCCCCACGCACGAAGATTTCGCGCTGCTTCGCCATCTCTGCAGGCTTCTTCTTCCCCATCGCGCGTCGCAACAAATCGGCGTCACCGAGAGAATAGCCCGCCATGTCGCGGGCAATCTGCATGATCTGCTCTTGATACAAGATGATGCCGTAGGTATCGCTCAGAATCCCTTCGAGCATCGGGTGTTGATAGCGGACCGCCTCGCGTTTGTGCTTGCGATTGATGTAGTGGTCGACCATTCCCGCGTCGAGCGGGCCGGGACGATAGAGTGCAAGGATAGCGACGAGATCGTCGAAGCAGTTTGGCTTCAGTCGAGTCACCATGTCGGTGATGCCCGAGCTTTCCAGCTGGAACACACCGATGCTCCGCCCGGAGCTAATCAGCTGATACGTTTTCTTATCGTTCAGCGGGAGCGCGTTGAGGTCAATCTTCTCGCCGGTCGCGTCCTCAATCATCCGAACGGCTTCTCGAAGCACGGTCAGCGTTTTGAGTCCGAGGAAGTCGAACTTGACCAATCCGATTTTCTCGACGTAGCTCATCGAGAACTGCGTCACGACTTGCTGGTCCTTGTCGACCATCAGCGGCATGTATTCCATGATCGGCTTGTCAGCGATCACGATACCCGCGGCATGAGTCGAGGTGTGGCGCGAGAGTCCTTCGAGTCGCAGCGCGACATCGATAAGCTGCTTCCCCTCACCTTCGGCATACTCCCGAAGGCGTTTTTCCATCTGCAATGCTTCCGACAGTGGATAATCGAATCCCTGGCGGGGCGCAGGGATAAGCTTGGCAATTCGATCCGTCTCGGCGTAGCTCAGGCCGAGCACCCGACCGACGTCTTTGATGACAGCCTTTGCCTTGAGCGTTCCAAATGTGCAGATCTGTGCGACCTTATCTCGCCCGTATTTCTGCGACACATACTCAATCACCTGATCGCGACCGTTGATGCAGAAGTCGATATCGATATCAGGCAGACTGATCCGTTCTGGATTCAAGAACCGCTCGAACAGCAACTTGTGCGCAATCGGGTCGAGTTCGGTGATGGACATGACATAGGCAACGAGAGAGCCCGCGGCACTCCCCCGGCCAGGGCCGACAGGAATGTCGCGATCCTTTGCCCAACGGATAAAGTCGGAGACCACGAGGAAATAACCTGCAAACCCCATCTTGAGGATGAGCGAGATCTCCTCTTCCAGTCGCGCCCAATAGACGGCCTCGCGCTCTGGTCCACACTCTTCACCCCGGCTCCGGAAAAGCTCGAAACGTCGCTCGAGTCCCGCGCGGGCCTCTTCGGTAAAGAAGTCTTCGAGCGTCTTTTCCGCAGGGGGCTCGAAGTGCGGCATGTGATAGGTCGAAAAATCAAAATCAAGATCGCATCGCTGAGCGATATCAACCGTATTCCGGATGGCCTCTTCGTCTTCAGGAAGTTCGGCCAGCATTTCGTCGACGGTCTTCAGATGCAGGTGCGCATCCGTGTGCTGGATTCGATCGGGATCGGTGATGAGCTTGCCGGTCGAGATGCACATCAGCACCTCTTGCGCGTGAGCATCATCGGCGTTCAGGTAATGACAGTCGTTCGTGGCAACAAGAGGGAGGCCCAGCTTCCGTCCCACTTCGCGAGCGATCGTATTGACTTTGAGCTGCTCGGCGAAGCGATGTGGCTGAATCTCGAGATAATACCGATCGCGGAAAATCGACGCATACCGTTCCGCACACGCGAGCGCGCTTTCGAAGATCTCGTTCTGTGCAAAATAGGAGAACTCGCTTGAGACGCAGCCACTCAGTGCGATGATTCCACCGCTGAGCTCTTTGAGGAGATCGAGATCGACCCGCGGCTTAAAATAAAACCCCTCGGTGTAACCGAGCGAGACAAGCTTACAGAGGTTCTGGTAACCCTCTCGGTTCTGCGCGAGGAGGGTGAGGTGGTGTGTACGAGCCCCTCCTTGAGCTCTCGGCGTTCGATCAAATCGATTGCCAGAGGAGACGTAAACTTCGCAGCCGATGATCGGCTTTATGCCGGTTTCCTTTGCCGCCAGGAAGAACTCTACCGCGCCGTGCATATTGCCGTGATCGGTCACCGCAATCGCTGGCTGGCCAAGCGAATGTGCGCGTTCGATCACATTGTGGAGCTTATTCGCTCCATCAAGAACGCTGTACTGAGTATGGAGGTGAAGGTGAACGAACTGCGACATGCCATGGAGTAAACCACACGGCGATGTCCCTCTCAAGGAAGTCATCAGAGGAAGCTCTGCGACTAAGTCAGAGCTTCCATCCCCCCGCGACGTCAGAATGCGGGCTCCTGCGACAGCTTGAAAGTGTTACGAACGGCGCTGCGTGATTTGCTTAATGCCCGCAAAGGTCGGCGACGACATCTTCACTTTCGCAATTCGCGTCCCGATCTGCGCGAGAGCGGTCGAGTTCGAGAAGGAGAAGAATGTGAAACGTCCGTCCGGCCAACGCTCTTTAAAGTATTCCGAGTTGTCCGGATGCACGAGATCGAACGCGCGCATCCCGTAGATCTCCACAAGCGGCGGAATAGCCAACTGGCGATAGGGCGTCTTGTCGAGCTGAGTCGGAATCGCGACGCCACCGGCGCCCTCGATGACATCAAGCACTTGACGAAAGGGCACGTCGAGGCAGTAGTCAGCTCTGCCGTAGGCAGCCTTCGGCACGTTAAAGTCCGCGAGAATCCGCGAGATATCCGCAGTGCGGAAAGTTTCCGGAAACAGCGCGGTGACGTAAACCTCGCGACATGATCCCACGGCGCAGCAGAGGTCGACACCCGGAATAATCGCGATATCGGGATTCGGAATCGACTCGTGGACGATATCGATATACGTCGCGTTATAAAAGTCTGTCAGCCCGATAACATCCAACCCTTTCACTTTCGCAAGGCGGACAAGCGCCGGTCCGGGCTCTACACCGCCGCTGGTGAAATAGCCGATTGTTCCCGGCGTGTGCACCCGGAGGTCGATTGAATACTTTTTCGCATTGGCTGGCGGCTTCGCGAGGAAGTTCGCGTAGGACACGCGAGGGCGCTGGACTTGGTTCTTCTTTTGGGCCGCGGCGACCTTTCGAAAGGTCTTGATCAATCGGTCGGTAACAACAGTGTCTTTGAGATCGATCGGTGGCGCTTCTTCCTCGACCACCTTTATTGGCCGGCCCGCAGCGGCAGCGCGCTTCTGTTGGCGGTGCTTCTGCAATCCTTTCACAACCGGCGCCCGTCGTTCGCCACGAGCAGCGGGTTTCTTCCCTTCAGTAACGATCGCCTCAGCAGCAATGGCGACCGGCTTCTTCCCTTTCGCGCCACGCCCGGTGGCGGAATCTTCGCGGATAGACATGGTAAACTGTTCCGATTCTCTCAGGTTTAGGCCACTGGACGCGCGAACGGCTTCGCACGCTCAAAACGGCGGGGATAGATTGTGATTTGAACGAAGATTTCGTTTCGAATCAGTCACTTGAGCGGCTCAGCTCAAGCGATTCTATGAGATCTATCCCTTTGCTTGGGATGAGAGGGGTTCGTGGTCGGATTCCACAATTTCCGGCTCAACGAGCCGCTGAAGGCGAACTGTCTCGATGCGTCGGCCCTGAACCCTTTCAACAACGATATTGGCCACCGGCCGGAGCTCTTCACCCGGCTCCTCAGACCAATTCGTGCCTTCGTCGTCAGTGCCCGAATCTCGACCAACCTGGGAAAGAGACTGTCGAGTTTCCACCTGCCCTTCGATGGCAAACTGTCCATTCGGGTAGAGCAGGACCGTATCGCCAACTCGTGGCAGTCGACCGAGCACCGCGTAAATGAAACCGGCAACGGTGTCATAATCCCCTTCGGGGATCTCGAAGCCAAGCCGCTCGTTGATATCCGCAACAAGGACTCCGCCTTCCACGAGATGATCGCCGTTCTCCTGACGCGTGATCGCCCGTTGAAACTCATCGGACTCGTCGAAGATATCTCCGACGATCTCCTCAATCACGTCCTCTAGCGTGACCACCCCGTCCACACCGCCATGTTCATCAAGAACAACTGCGATATGAACTTTGCGCCGCTTGAATTCGTTCAAGAGGTCATCGATCGGCTTCGTCCCTGGAACGAAAAACGGCTCGCGCATGACGCGCCGCAGTGAAAAGTCTCGGGATCCGACACCGCTTTTCATCGCGAAATACGGTAGCATGTCGCGCAGGAGAAGAAGTCCAAGAACGTCGTCAACGGTCTCGCCGACGACAGGGAAACGCGACAGACCCGAGGTCACAGCGATCTGAAGCACGTCGTCAAAGGTCGCATCCACCGGGATGGTGATGAGATCGGTTCTGGGAGTCATCACCTCGCGAGCAACGGTCTCCGAAAACTGGAATACTCCTTGGAGCATCTCCTCTTCGGTCTTGTCGATCACGCCACGTTCAGTGCTGTGAGAAACGAGCATCGCAAGCTCGGCGAGGGAGTGGACCCGCTCGCTTTCCGCCGGGGTGCGAATTCCGACGAGCCAGAGAAACAGATTCGCAGAGGCATTGAGGAACCCGATGATGGGTCGGCAGACGATCGTAAACAGGAGCATCATCGGCGCCAGAACCCGAAGACAGGTTTCCGGGTAGCGAATCGCGACAGACTTACAAACTAACTCCCCCAGCACAACGTGGAGGAACGTCAGGATGACGATCGCGAACGCCGTTGCGACAGCGTGCGAAACGACAGGAGAAACGGGTATCGAGAAGGCATCAAAGAGATCGATGATAAGCCGATTGAAGGTCAGCTCCCCCCACCACCCCAAGATCAAGCTTGCGATTGTGATGCCTACCTGAGTTGCCGACAAGCTGAGATCGAGCGCGTCGATCAGCTTCAACGCCGACCCAGAGCCCATCTTCGTCTTCATCTCTGGGGCTTTGAGCTTCGTCGGGTGGCTGCGAACGAGCGCAAACTCGACGGCGACGAAGAAGCCGTTTGCGATGACAAGCAGCAACGAAACGAAAATGCCAAAAAGAATAGAAACTGATTCTTCCATCTAGATCGAGCGAGCGTCGAGCAATGGGATCAAGAACATGTGGGAACCCGCGACTGGGGTCTTCCCCTTGAGGAATGTCACGCGGTCACTTCCGAACGGGCGGTTGCCCATGAGTCCGTCCAATAGGTCTCCTTGATGGTT
>JADYYL010000259.1 GCA_020853655.1 Deltaproteobacteria bacterium | reverse complement strand
TTCGATATGGCGTGGGAAATCGGTCTGGGGAGCGTCGTTGGTCACTGTTTCACGTGAAACATTCATTTCCTAGTTTAAGCCGCATAAACGCGGACTCATTCCCGTTCAGGTGTGGCAGAAGCGCCTGGCAACCCTTTGCGGAGGTAGATCGACAGCAACGATAGAGCCGCGGGAGTGACGCCAGAAAGGCGCGAGGCCTGACCAAGAGTGCGAGGGCGGTGCCGAGAGAGCGTCTCGCGAACTTCCACGCTCAGAGAGTTCATCTCGGAGTAGGGGATAGCCTCTGGAATCAAGACATCCTCCATCCGTCTTACACGGGCGATATCCTCCTCCTGTCTGCGCAGATAACCCGCAAACTTCAATTCGGTCTCGACGACCTTCCAATCACGTTCATCGAGAGGCTCTGCGGCAGCGCCGAAGTGGGACACGATTTGCTCATAGCCCAGCTCAGGACGCCGAATCAGCTCGGAGAGTCGCACGGCATCGGAGAGCGCCGCAGAGTCAACGCTCCCCAGCCATGCGTTGACCTCGGGGAAGGGCTTGGCAACCGTGTTCTCGAACCGAAGCTTCTCCTGAGTCATTCGGTTCCAGCGGGCCTCAATCAGCGCAAACGCCGCATCGTCGACAAGTCCCAGACGACGAGCCGTTGGGGTGAGGCGAGAGTCCGCATTGTCTTCGCGAAGATGGAGTCGATACTCAGCACGCGAGGTAAACATCCGATACGGCTCGGAGACGCCACGAGAGATAAGGTCGTCGACCATGACGCCGATGTAACTCTCCTCGCGGCGGAACGTGACGGCTTCGCGCCCGAGCGCCTCTTGAGCAGCATTGATGCCCGCGAGAAGTCCCTGAGCACCGGCCTCCTCGTACCCCGAGGTGCCGTTGATTTGTCCGGCGAAAAAGATGCCCTGAACCGCTCGGGGAGCAAGCCGAGCATCCAGCTCGGTCGGATCGATATGATCGTATTCGACCGCGTAGCCGAACTTCAGAAACTGAACCCCTTCGAGCCCAGGAATGCTGCGCACAAACGACTCCTGGACATCCGCCGGGAGGCTCGTCGAGATACCGTTCGGATAGACAACGTCGCTCTCGAACCCCTCAGGCTCAAGGAAGATGTTGTGGCTCGTCTTGTCGCGGAATCGAAAGACCTTGTCCTCGATGGAGGGACAATAGCGCGGCCCACCGGACTCAATCTGCCCGTTGAACATCGGCGAACGCTCGACGTTTGCTGCAATGATGTCGTGAGTGTGGGCATTCGTCTCGGTAATCCAACACGAGATCTGAGGTCTCTCAATCTTCTTCGTCCGGAATGAAAAGGGGACAATCGGGGTATCGCCAGGTTGCTCGACGAGCTTCGAGAAATCGATCGTGCTGCGAATAAGTCGGGGAGGGGTTCCGGTCTTCATCCGGCCCATGCGAAGTCCGAGTGAACGGAGCGAATCGCTCAGCGGATACGCTGCCTGGTCGTCCACTCTTCCGCCGGGCGTCTGCTCAGTGCCCGTGTGCATCAAGCCTCGGAGAAATGTGCCGGTCGTCATGACCGTGCACGTCGCCCGAATCGGAACGCCGTCTTCGGTGTGCGCTCCGACGACCCGAATTCCCTCGACGAGGAAACCACCCGCGGCTGCTTCGATGATATCGAGATTGGGGCACGCCTCGCACGCCTGCCGGACCCGTGCCTTGTAGAGGTCGCGATCTGCTTGGGCGCGAGACGAGCGAACCGCCGGTCCCTTCGATCCGTTGAGCGTGCGGAACTGAATCCCGGTGTCGTCAATCGCCACCCCCATCTCGCCGAAGAGCGCGTCGATCTCCTTGACGAGTTGGCCTTTCCCCAGGCCTCCGATAGCGGGGTTGCACGACATCTGCCCGATGGTGTTTCGGGTGAATGTCAGGAGGGCGGTCTTGGCTCCCATTCGCGCTGCAACGAGCGCCGCCTCGGTACCGGCATGGCCGGCGCCGATCACGAGCACGTCATAAGGTCCGCCTTGTCGAACGTAAGCGCCCATAATCCTGACGGTTTTCTGAGAGATTGGAGAAGTCGGACAACAGTGGGGAATTTATAACAAAATCCGCTGTTTAGGTCTATAATCGGAGCAGATCAGATTTTTACGCCGATTTGGGATAGAGAGGGTGTGGCGGCCGCGGTTCCTGGGCGATTGTGAAAGCCGGAGCAGTAAAGATGTCTATCCCGAGTCGAAAAACTACTCCGGCGCCCTCGTCTTCTTTCAACAGCGCTTTGAGTCGCTCGATCGCCCCGGAAGGCCAGAACCTTCCAGAGGAAAGAGTAGGGCACTCCGGTCGCGAACAGAATCTTGCGATCGCGCAAGGTCGGAGAGCGTCGGCTTCCGAGAACAAAACTCCAAATCAGCAACGATCCGTTTTGAACGAAGAGAAACAACCTCGACCGACATTCCAGTATGTTCCTCCCCCGCGGACGTTGACCGCACCGAAGGGGAACGGGGTGAGCTTTGCGACGACCCCGAAGATCATCTCGGCGAAGAAGAGCGACCCCGCCCAGATCAACACTTCCCAAACCAACACTGCCCAGACGGCTGCCGCCACTCCGGCTCCTGTTGCGAGCACTCCCGCTCAACCCGTTCGAAAGCAGACGGTGCCTTCTCCAGTCGCATCCACTCGACCAGCTCCCGTTCGGGGTGCCGAGTCCGCCGCTGCGGCGCGGCCGACCTCTCAGCAGCAGAAGGCGTCGACCCCCTCCAAGACCACGGCAGCCCCTGCACCACGCGCCGCTCAGCCGAGCAAGAAAACCGCACCTGCGCGACGAGAAGATAAGGCAATCGCCCCGTCCCTGCTCCGAACGACCTTCGAAGTCAGCCGAGTACTCTTCGTGCCAACAGCCGCGGTGCTCATCGCCTGCGCATCCCTGGTTTTCTTTACGGGACGCGAATGGCGCTCCGAGAGTTCAAAGTTGGCTCTTTCGACCATTGAGGCGGAGGAGAGTGGGCTGAATAGCGAGGAAGTGGGTTCCACGACGACGCCCAAGACAGAGCAGTCGATGCTGAGCGCTCGACTTTCCGATGCGCTCGCGCTCTTCTCCCGGGATCGTAACACGGAACTCGCGCTGAAACAGATGCGTCCACCGGTCGACGCCCACCTCGAGGACATGAAGAGCAAGATCAAGTTCATCTCCGGACTGGTCGCGATGCACCGTCCGACGATCGCGAACTGCGGCGATGTCGCCAAGGCCATCGTTGAAATCGCGGCCCGCGAGAAGGTCGACCCGTTTTACGTCGCGGCGATTATCTCGATCGAAAGCCGGTTTGCGAATACCGCGGTCTCGCCAGTGGGTGCCCGTGGGTTGATGCAGCTGATGCCGGCCACCGCGGAATTTGTGGCCGGGAAGGGCCGACTCCGCAATCAAACGGCTCTCTCGGATACGGTCACGAATATCTCGCTCGGCGTTCGTTACATCCGCCAACTCGAAGCGCGCTATCGCGGCAACAAGTCCCTCGCACTCGCGGCTTATAACTGGGGTCCGGGGAACGTCGATCGCGTGAAAAAGGGCCAGGCTTCGATTCCAGGCTCTGTGAAGAATTACGCAAAGACGGTGCTCGACCGTTCGACGAACTGGGCGGCCCACTACAACAAAGCCAAAGAGAGCGCCGCGAAGCTCGAAATGCTCGCCCTCTCGGAATAACCCGTCGCTGATTTGATAGACTCGTGGAACGGCGGCACAACCCGCGGTTCGTTACCTATGCGTTGACGGCCGCCGCACCCTTACGTGCCGCAAGATCCAGATGTTGCTGGAGGTAGCGGAAGCGCTCCGTAAGCTCGCCCCGGTAAACAATCACCGCACGTTGCATTGTCTCGGAAAGACCACTCTCGGCGAGGCTTTTCGAGGAATCCATCGTCATGAGTTCGGGCAGAAACGGAAGCATACACGCGGAAAAGTACTCCGAGGCGTCGCGCGGAAGCTCGCACGGCAAGTTGTCGATCGCCATGATCGTTGGCCCTTCCCAGGAATGACCCGGGGAGATGGTTCTCAGATCGACGTTGTAGGTAAAATCAGGTTCGTCAATCGAACTCGCATCGAGCGTGCACTCGAGGCTCCCGTCGATGTCGCAGCTGATATCGCCGATCATCCAGGGCAGATCGGCCTTGCGCTCGCGCATCAGGGCCTGGGTCAACTGACGGGGATACTTTGCCGTCCAGAACGCGGTGTTCAGCAACACGTCGAACTTGCCGAGATACTCCTCAAGCCGTCCTTCATAGCGCTCGGCGCCCTCCGAAAAATACTCATCGAGCGAAAACTCCCCGCCCCCTTTCCGTCGGAGCATCTCCGCAAAATCCAGCACGGAGTACCAAGGCCCCTCTGCTCCGTTGAGAACTTGCGCCCCCGAGATTCGGGGGATTCCGAGCCACTCAAGAATATCGATTACCCCCGATGCCACATTGCCTGCACCGAGCACGAGCATTCTCAGCGGCTGAGCGAGTGGGGCGATCGCAGCAAGCGCCCCTCGAAGTTCATCGAGGCTCGCATATTCATGGGTCTGCTTGAGACTCTGAAGTGGTGACTTCTCACCTTTGAGCTGTAACTTCTTTCCGGCCAACCACAGCGTGTCGATCGCGCCCGCGAGTCCGGCAAAGCGGCCAAATGCGACGAGACGCTGACCCTTCTCGTTGACGATGGGTTCGTAATCAATGAGCGTTGCTCCCACATCCAGGAACTTCTGAAGGAGAGGCATATTGTAGGGCTGGCCTTTGATCGTGTGCGAAAAGGCCAGATGCGTTTGCCCCGGCTGAATCAAAGCCGGATTCGGCTCCTTGATACCCACAACGATCTCTGACTGGTCGCAATCGGGGACCAGAGCGCCACCGGCCGCGAGATAATCGCCATCCGGAAATACTCGAATGGCGCTGGATTCAACGTCGATTTCAAAGCCGGCGGAACGAAGGCTTCGAACGGCGTTGGGAGTGATCGGCGTTCGACGTTCCCACTTGTTCTTTGTCTCGCGGCGAATCGTTATCGATCGGGCCATACACTTTTCCTTCGTTACGTTCGCGAAGCACTGCCCGCCTCGCGAGGGATAATCATCACTTCTCTATGAAAACGGAGGGGCGCGAGACACAACACCCGTCCGCCCTCAGTCTCTCGAAAAACGCGACTCGGTCGAGAATCGAAAGAGCGCCTTCGAGAGCAACCCAAGATATTGGGTGAGGAGTTGATACGTATAACGTTGAGCGCGGGCTGGTCGAGGGCTACTCGAACCAATCCCGCGCCGTAAAACCGAGTCGTTACATCGAACACTGCGTCGAGCCTGATCTCTCAAGCTGGCCGCATGGGCGTCCGTAACGTGCCGAAGCCAACGCAGAGCAGCTTCTAGAGGTATTCCTCGAGATATCGGTACCCCGACGTGAGTTCGCCGTTGTACACGATGGTCGCTCGTTGCAGCACCGGCGAAAGTCCGCTCGTCTGGAGCGAATTCCGTCGGTCGAGCGTTGCGAGCGCCGGAACGTGATCCATCAGCAACGCCGAGAAGTGCTCTGTCGCATCCGACGGCAGCTGGCACGGCAGGTTGTCAACGGCCATGACCGTCGTGCCACCCGAAACCACCCCCGGAACGAACGAGTGGCTGTCAGCGTCGTACGTCACGGCGGGCTCGTCGATCGTCGTCGCCGCCTGCGTACACCAGAGACTTCCGTTCACATCGCAGGTGATATCCCCGATCATCCAGGGCAGACCCATTCGCGAGCGGAAGTCATCCTCTCCGAGGACGATCGGATAGCGATCGTCCCAGTAGGGTGTGTAAAGCAGCACGTCGACGAGGCCGGTATCCAGGTAGCTCAGGAACGAGCTCATGTACCGTTCCTTGCCGTAATCCCGGTATTCGGCCTTCTGATACCGGCCCCCGCCGATGCGGGTGACGATGTCGCTCGTGCCGAGGACCGAGAACCATCCGGTGTCAGGACACCCCGAGAGCGACCGCACCTTCGACGGCGAGAACTCCGTCAGGCCCATCCACTCGCAGACCTTCCGCGCGCCCGTTCCGCAACGGCCGGTGCCGACGACGAGCACGCCGAGTTTCGGTTTGAGGGTCGCGACGTCGTAGCAGCGCGACTTCACGCCTGCGATCGTCTGCAGCGCGTGCGTTTGCTCGAAGCGAC
>JADYYL010000258.1 GCA_020853655.1 Deltaproteobacteria bacterium | reverse complement strand
ATCTCCTTCGCGATCTCCCCAACGTCGAACTACTCCACGTCACTGGTACGGACCTCGCGCAAATACCGGATGGCTCAGTCGACTTCGCGTTCAGCTTTGCCGCGATGAGCAGCATGCCCTTGCGGGTCATCGCAGCCTATCTCAATGAGATCGCGCGCGTCCTTGCCACTGGTGGTGCGGCGCGTCTTCAACTTTACTTTGGTGGCAAGCTCGAGACGTTCGAAGAGGATACGATCGCTGCTCGCACCCTCAACTTCGAAAGCTTCAAGAAGGCAATAGAACAGCTCGGCTTCACTTTCGAAGGAAAGGAAGAGCTCATCCTGCCATTTGAGGTCTCCGATCGCGATGCTGGCGCGGTTGCGACCATGGTCGACCTGCGGCGCACGGCCCAACCGTTCCGTGCAGTCGCCGACCTCGATCGTATGCTCAGCGCTGCGCCGGAACGCTCCGCTGGTTCGACCTGGAAAGGTTCGCCGACCGAGTATCTCATGGCCGTTGCACGCGCCCAGACCCATCTGGAATCAGGGCGAGTCGCAGAAGCGCGAGCGGCACTCGAACTCGCCGTTGCTGTTTTCGCCGATGCTGAACCTGCGGTGCACGAGATTCTCGCGCAGCTCAGAGAGCCGAACCGCCGGAAAGTCGTTGCTCCGCAGCAACCTCTTGTGACCGCGGGGCCCGAGCCCGTTCATCCGTCAGAAGCGACCTTTCGTTCGAACCTCTCCACTCTCTTTCGGAAATTTCCACGTCTCGCGGCGCGACTCGAACAACTCCCCTGGGACGAATCGTTCCGGGCTGTTCGCTCCACGAGCGGCGATCCAGTTCTTGAAGTTCGTGGCACGCTCCTCGACAATGCAGAGAAGCCGGTTCGCGCAAGCGAGGTCTGGGTCGAGCGCTCTCTCGCTGTTGGTCGCGTGCGAAGCGCAGCTGCGATCGCTGTCTTTGGGTTCGGAGGTGGGTTCCATCTCGAGGCGCTGCAGAAGCAGTTCTTCAAGCCGCTCCACGTTTTCGAACCGGATCTCAAGCTGCTCCGCGCGGTGCTTTCGCTGCGGGATCTTCGACCGGCGCTAGAGCGGCTTGAGTCGTTCTCCACGACGCCCCGCGAGTTCGAAGAAGCGCTGGCGGAGCGCGGTGCCTGGGGCAACACAGAGATTCTCATCCACCCGGTTTCGCAAATTGTCTCACGCGACGCCATGGACGCCGCGCGAAGTCTCTTTTGGTCCAAGCGCGGCACAACCGAACTGCGGCCCTCTATTGCCGTTGTCGGCCCGATCTACGGCGGCACGCTTCCGATCACGCACTCCGCAATGCGCGCGCTACTCGGCATGAAGCAGCGAGCTCAGCTCTTTGACCTCAGCCGGTTCCAGAACGTTTACTGGGACATGAAGCAGTATGTGAACGATGCGCGCCGCGTCGATGCTCTGCAAACGCATGTCGTCGAAATGCTCTCGCAGGTCGTGCTGGAAGGTCTGACTGAGCGACCGGCCGATATTGTTATCTCGCTTGCGCAGGCGCCTCTTTCGCCGCGGGTGCTCACAGAGCTTCGCAGTCGCGGGACGATCACGGCAATGTGGTTCACCGAAGATTGTCGACGTTTCCAAACATGGCGACAGCTTTCGCAATACTACGACTACATGTTTGTGATTCAGCGCGGAGACATCCCGCGTCTCGTTCAAGAGGCGGGGGCCGGTCGCGCGGTGTATCTCCCCGTCGGTTGCGATCCCGCTGTGCACCGTCCGCTATCGCTGAGCGACGAGGAGCGTGGTCAGTGGGGCTCTCAGATCTCGTTCGTCGGAGCGGGGTATAACAATCGACAGCAGATGTTCGCTTCCCTTGCTGATCGCGACTTCAAGATCTGGGGAACGGAGTGGCCGACATGCGCGCCATTCGATCGCCTCGTTCAGCAGGAAGGGCGACGCTTGAAGCCGGAAGAATACGTCAAGATCTTCAACTCAACGGCGATCAATCTCAATCTGCACTCTTCAATGGAACGCGACGGTGTTGAGCCATTCGGCGACTTCGTCAATCCTCGGACATTCGAGCTTGCGGCCTCCGGCGCCTTTCAACTGGTCGATAAACGTGAACTCCTCCCTGAACAATTCGAGATAGGGAAAGAGGTCCGAACATTCAGCGATCGGCGAGAGATGCTCGACTCGATCGACTACTACCTCGCCCATCCTCGGGAACGAGAAGTTGTCGTCGATGCAGCGCGTGATCGGGCACTACGAGAGCACACCTACGCTCATCGGCTGCAGCTGATGCTCGGTGTGATCTACGCGGACCGTTACGAACAGCTGGCCGAACGGAGTGAAGCCGGACCCTGGCGCCAAACGCTCAAAGCGGCCAGCGAGTATCCGGAGCTACAACGCAGACTCGATACGCTCTTCGAACGTGGACAAGATCCAAAGCTCGAACATCTCATCGACGATATCACCGTCGGCAAAGGCGTTCTGAGTGACACCGAAAAGAAGTTGCTCTTCCTGCACCACATTAAGTCCCAGATTTCTTATATTGAGACGAAGCGGAGCGGTAAGTCGTGAGTAAGGTCAAAAAAATCCTCGTCGTTGCGATCACTCGCCTGGGCGACATGCTCCAGGCGTCGCCAACTATTGTCGGCCTCAAAGAACAGCATCCCGGCGCAGAGCTCACCGTCGCGATCGAGAAGAGCTTCGCCTCCATCTGTAAGGGCATTCCGGGCATCGACGATGTCTTTGAGATCGACTTGAATTATGTGTGTCAGTGTCTCGCGCGCGAGCGCGAAGGGCTTGTTGACGCCTATCGCTACCTCGATAACGCAGTGGAAGAACTCCGCCGCCGTGATTATGACTTCGTGCTGAACATGTCGTCGTCCGGCTACACGGCGCTTCTTCTCCGTATGCTCAATGTGCGCGACATGCGCGGCTGGGTATCCGACGAAGAGGGGAATCGATTGATTCTCGACCCTTGGGCCATGTTGTTCTCCGCCTTCGTGTATCACTCGAACCGCGATTACAATTCGATCAATCTCGTGGATATCTTCCGGTGCGCCGCCGGAGTGACGAAACATCCGCGCACGTTGATGTATAATGTTCCCCCCGAGACGAACGACTTCGTTGATACGTTCCTCGCTGAGAATGGGATCGACGGCGATGGGCCGCTGATCGCCATTCAAGTTGGCGCCAGTCAGGGAAAACGCCAATGGTCTCCGCCGCGCTTTGCGCATCTTGCGCGCTTGCTCATTGAGAAGCTCAACGCACGACTCGTCTTCACCGGCTCGGGATCCGAGGAACCGATCGTGAGTTCCGTTTTTAAGATCTACAACCACCCGCGAATGGTATCGGCCGTTGGCAAGACAGATCTGTCGCAGCTTGGCGCCATCCTGAAACGGTGTGAGACGTTGGTCACCGGTGACACGGGAACGATGCACCTTTCTGTCGCTGTGGGCACACCCGTCGTCGCGTTGTTTCTTGCCTCCGCGCTCTGCTTCGAGACTGGTCCGTATAGCTCTGGAAACATCGTTCTCCAACCCCAGATCACCTGTAACCCGTGCAACCCGAACCTGCCGTGTAGTCGGCCGGACTGTCACGAGCAGATCTCACCAGAACTCTTGTGTGAACTCGTCAAACTTCGAACGGAGAAGTCGAACTCCGAGCTTCTCGAGATGGAGCTCTCGCGTGAGAAAGCTGACCCGGCCCAAGTCGCCGTGTTTGTGACGACGTTCGATGAAGACGGTTTTTGTCGGTTTCAACAGGTGAACGGCGCTTCCGCCCGAAACGGTTTCTCCGATCGATACTTTGACGCCGCCCGGGAGTCCTATCGTTCATTGTGGAAGAGCGAGTTTGCCAGCGTGCCGATTCGCGAGGCGATCGATCGCTGGTCGACCGAGTCGAGTCCTGAGGCGCTTCAGGTTAGCGGGTCAGTTCGATCTGTCATCGAGCTCACGCACGAAGCTCAGCGACTTCTCGATCAACTTTGTCATCTCATCCAGGACGACAAGAGTCCGCCGTATTTGCTTGGTGCGACCTCTGAAGCCATTAGCACGGTCGAGCGCTCGATTGAGGATCTCGGTCTCTCAAATGCAATACTGGGCGCAGCAATCCGCATGTTTATCATGGAAAAAGAGAACCTCCGCGGAGACGATCCTCTCTTTCTTGCGCTCGAAACCAAACGAATTTACGATACGCTCTCTCGGAGATGTGATCTGTTCAACAAACTCTATCGCTTTCACTCGCAGGAACCGCAGGGAAGTTACTCATGATCTCCGTAACCGTTAACGGCAAACCGCTTCAAGGTGATTACTCCTCGCTCCGAACGATGGGCGAGCTCGTCGAGTTTGTGAAGGTCAACATCGATCCCGACGTCATCATCACGGGGTTGTCTCTCAACGGGCGAGAGCTCACCGAGGTCGAGTGGCGCTCCGCGCTCGCGGGGCACACCACCGGGGTGCTTGAGGTCGTCACTGGTGCAAAGGAAGTGTTCCTCAATGATCGTCTCGAGATTGCGTCAGTCTACGTCGACCGCATCCGAGATGAGTTCTCCAAAGTTCAGGCGCTTTTCCGCCAAGGCATCACAGCAGATTCTCACACTAAGCTCGGCGGCGCCGTTCAAGATCTGAAAGCTTTCGTTGATTGGTATGAGACGTTGATCCAGATGCTCCCGAACGACAGGACCGAGTTGAAAGATGACTTTCACGAACAGGTCAAACGACTCACGGACGTCTGTGAACAGATCCTCCAGCAACAGCTTTACCGCGCCTGGTGGGCCCTCGCCGAGACCATCGAGCGGAAGCTCGATCCCGAACTCGAGCGATTGAAGGGGTGCTGCCTGAAAGTGGTCAACAACTAGAGAACCGCTGACTCTGTCCCCATCCGGGGCCCCACTCTATTAGAAATGGAATAGGTTCAGTCGCTTCAATCGCGACGTGCGCTCAAGCGGCGCACCTCGTGCGTCGCTTTACGGACTTCCACCTCCGTTTCCGTCCGCGGCAAAAGCCTTGTGCATGACAGGGAATCGCAAACAACGAATGCTTCCGTCGTCGCGACGGAGAGCCGTCTCTTTTGTCGTGTCCCGTATTGAGTCTTTCTCGGGTGGGTCGGGAGACCTCTGAACGTCGACGGATCGTGTGCTTCGCGGCGCACTCACTCTTCGTCGTCGCGTTTTGCGGTATCGCGCTCGTCTCCGTCTCGCCGACGATACATCGTGAACGTGCAGGACTCGTTCACGTCGCAGTTCTTACACTTGTAGAAGCTCGGAGTTGCTACAGCAGGAAGCTCTTCGTTGACCGCTCGAATCTCGTTGAGGACGGAGTCGAGCCACTCTTGTTTCTCGGGCGTGTTTTGCAACTTTACCGCGCGCGCTTCGGGCCCCATAACAAGCAATCCGTGAGGTGGTCGCACTCCTTCGATCTCTTCGATGAGACGCATGTCGATCAACATCTGCACGACATGTCTATCTCGAATCTTCTTGCTCAGAGGATTAATCTCAACAGGAATGATGAACTCTCCCTCGTGCACTATTCCGTATGGTCGAGCCGTCAAGCCGAGCTTGTCGGACCGATACTCCTTTGATTCTAAGTACGAACTTCCTTTGAGAGCGATAACCTCGCTATTCTTCTCCAGTCCGCTCGACTTGCTGATGACGTTGCTGCGCCGCTCGAGGAGATCCCAAATGAAGATGACGGCTCCGACGAGGAGCAGAATGATAAGCAGTTCGGTT
>JADYYL010000257.1 GCA_020853655.1 Deltaproteobacteria bacterium | reverse complement strand
GGTCGTAGAATCGCTTCGACAAGCCGGTTTCAGCATCAGAGCCTCCGAGTCGGAAGGCGCGGACAACGTGCTGTTCCTTCCTGACGATCATCCTCAGCCCGTCGCGATTGTTCAGCCACGCTCTCAGAAAGGGAAATCAACACCCACTATTGCAAACCCCAAGTCGACGGCTGTTTTTTTTCGGTGTGCAGCCGGAGCACTCGCCTACGCGACGTCTGCGAACGAGACCGCGGAACTCGTCGCGCGTCTCGTCGACAACAGTTCCGAGCTGCCTGCCGTATTTCGCGCGACCTCGTTTCAGCGCGCCGCTAGGGAGTTCTCCCGAAGCGACCAACGATCGGAACTTGGAGTGCTCGGTGCCGGGCCGGCGCTCGATGAGTTCGACCGAGTGGGGGCAAGCGATCTCATCGTGCTCGAGCGATTTCACGGAGGCGAAGCTGGGGTGCAGATAGCGCTTGTCTCCAGTGCCGCGTCGCTCGCAGCCACGAATCACGAGAGAGTGCCCGATATCAACGGACCTGCCTTTGCCCTGAGTCCGTCGCCAGCAGCGTTCCTCACGTTTCGCTCTCCGTTTGTCGCTGAGTTCTCGGCATTTGCAGCCATGATTGGAGTGCCGGACCTCTCTCTCCCCACCTACCTCAGAGCGGCAACTCAAACATCCATCGCGCTTCGTTTGGGCACCGCCGAGCGATCGCTCATCTCCATGCCCGAGCTCGAGTTCGTGTCCACCGGAAAGTCGGAAAGCGTCTCGATTGGAGTGAGTGGGTTGCTCAGCTCACTCCTCTCGCCGACCGGTCGGCGGCAGCCGATGGAAGCGCTCGAACGAAATCGGTCGACCCGACAGAGCTATTCATCGACGTCGGGAATATCAGCGGAGTTGCTTTCGACAGCCACATCCGTCCTCGTTGCGTCGGGAGAATCTCAACTCTCGGAGCTTCAACAGCGCGTGGAGAAACGGTCCTCCGCATTCCTCGATCAAGTTTCACCCGCGGCTCGCGAAACGTTACTCTCTTCCGGTGACGCGCACTTCTACGCAAAGTCACAGCCGGTGCGATATGTATTTGAGAACGCGCTCAACTTCGTTGGTCTGTGGACAGGAGAAGGCGCCGACTTCGCTGCAACGGGCGACACACCCGCTGAAGCGGTGGACGAAGTCGTCGGTCGTGTTTGGCAACGGGAAGGAGTTATACGCGCACGTTTCGTCATGAAGTGACGAGGGAGCAAAGGATTGGCGAGCCGCTCCCGCGTCGGGAGACTCGCGTGCGAGCGGGGCGAGTCTCCCCCCAGCGGCCCGGAACAAGAACATCGCCGAAGACGAGCGCAGAGATGTTCTCGTGAGGAGCACCCGACAGTGCGAAACGCGCTACGAACTCGACCCCGTTCTGCCGACCTCCGCTCCTGGCTTCAGTCGCTTGACTTGCTTAGTCGGCGTCTCGAGTTTGACCGGCGAACCTTCAGTCCTCAAGGGCTGCGCACCCAACAGCGCAGTTTGAATCGCCTCGTCGACCGACTCGACAGGAACGAACGTAATCTGTTCTCGCAGGTAATCGGGGAATTCGACGAGCTCGCGCTCGCAGTCCTTCGGTATAATCACGATGCGAGCACCGAGGCGCAATGCCGCGAGCGATTTCTCCCGCAGCCCACCGACCGGAAGAATGTTTCCCCGCAGAGTGATCTCTCCCGTCATCGCGACCTCCCGCGACACAGGCCGATTCGTCAGAAGCGAGACAAGAGCGAGCGCTATTGCCAAGCCCGCAGACGGGCCGTCTTTCGGAATGGCGCCGTGCGGCACGTGGACGTGGACGTTGGACGTCTCGAGAAAGTTCGGTTGGATGCCGAATCGTTCTGCGTTGGACTGCACATACGTGAGCGCCGCCATCGCGGATTCACGCATGACTTCGCCCATCTGGCCGGTAAGTGAAAGCTGCCCTTTCCCCGGCGTCACCGAAGCTTCAATCGTCAGCACCTCTCCTCCAACCGGAGTCCAGGCGAGGCCCGTGACGATCCCGATTTCATCTTTGAGTTGGAGTTTGTCTGGGACGAATTTCAGTGGGCCGAGAAAGTCGGTCACCAGTTTCGAATCGATGCGCTTCGGCGGCTTGTTCCCCTCGGCGACAAGTCGCGCGATCTTTCGATAGATCGTCCCAATGGTTCGACCGAGTTCGCGAACGCCCGACTCCCGGGTGTAACACTCGATCACGCTGAGGAGCGCTGGCTCATCGAATGTACACGACAGCTTCGAGAGCCCGTTTGCTTCGTATTCTTTCGGGATCAGATAGCGCTTCGAGATCTCCAATTTTTCTTCGGTCGTGTATCCAGGAATTTCGATGATCTCCATCCGATCGAGCAGCGCAGACGGAATGGTGTCGGTCATATTCGCCGTCGCGATGAACATCACCTCGGACAGGTCGAACGGAATATTGAGATAATGGTCGTCATATTCTCGGTTCTGCTCCGGATCGAGACTCTCGAGAAGAACCGACGCCGGGTCCCCACGAAAATCGCTGCCGATTTTATCGATCTCGTCGATCATGAACACCGGATTGATGGTTCCGGCATTCTTCAGCCCCTGAATGATTCGCCCAGGCATAGCGCCGACGTATGTTCGCCGATGCCCGCGAAGCTCCGCCTCGTCCCGGAGGCCTCCGACGGAGACCCGCACGAACTTTCGCCCAAGCGCTCGTGCAATCGAGCGACCCAGAGAGGTCTTCCCCACGCCGGGAGGACCAACAAAGAGGAGGATCGGACCTCGCACCTCTTTGCGAAGTTTGCTCACACCGAGAAAGTCGAGAATCCGCTCCTTCGCTTTCTCCAACCCGAAATGATCGGCGTCGAGAATCGTGCGGGCGCGTTTCAAATTGAGACTGTCCTTCGTTCGACCCGACCACGGGAGATCCATGATCCAATCAAGATACGTTCGGGCGAGCGCAGCTTCACTCGTGTCGGGATGGAGCTGCTTCAGACGGCGGATCTGCTTCTCGGCTTCCGTCTTTGCGTAGTCCGGCATCTTCAACTTCCCAAGCCGCGACGTCAGATCCTGTAGTTCGTCGACGTGGGATGTTTCCTCCCCGAGCTCAGCCTGCATCTGGCGAATCTGCTCGCGGAGCATCTCCTCGTGATGAAGCTTGCCCAGTTCGTTCTGCGCTTGCGATGCGATTCGGTCTCTCGTGACGGTCACATCAACCTGCGCGTTCAAGTATGACGCTGCAAGTCGAAGCCGTTTTACGGGATGGACTTCCTCCAGAACGGCAAGACCTTCCGGCGGACGTAAGGGCAGCAGTCCGCAGATGACGTCCGCAAGTACGCCGGGATCGAACGTGTCCTGCACGACGAAAT
>JADYYL010000256.1 GCA_020853655.1 Deltaproteobacteria bacterium | reverse complement strand
TGTTCGCCTTTCACCGAGATACTTGTTGTCTACACGATATTCCTATCGGCCATTCTATGGCGGACGGCGCGCGCTGAGGGTGTGAACGCCCTTCCTCAAGGTGCGGACTACCTCGCCGGGAAGCTCGACTGGCTGCCGAAAGTGGGGGTGGTTTGGCTTCTTCTCTGCGCGCTGATTGTTCGGGGGTGGTTCGTCATGACCATACCGTTTGGTGCGGGTTACCTTCCATGGCAGGCAATCGATGAGATCGTGGAGCGAGACAACCCTGAGTCGCTCCTGACTCCATTCGATCTGGTTCCATTTGCTATCTTCCGTCTCGCGGATGCTCGCGGGGATCTTCGCAACCCTGTTCCGATTGACCAGACGAACCTCGCAACGAATCCGGAGGCTGTCCGCGACGCTCTCGTCTTTTTCCGCACTGGGCAAGGAGAGATTCTTCGTCGGTTGAATCCGTATCGTGTGCTCTGCCTCGCGGGCACCGCCGGATGCGAGGCGCTCGCGTCAAGCTCCGCCTGGGAGCAAATCTACGAAGACGAACATGCGCCATCGCTGGGGCAGAAGCGCCGATTCCTCCCGACCTGGAGGGTGTATCAACGCCTAGCAGTGGAAGACGCTTCTTAGAGTGCCTCACTGTGACGCGTGTCGACTCCAAGTGTCAGAGGCTTTCGTCGGCCGAGGATTGAGCCCGACGCGCGATATGGTAGAACCTGAGTTCCCGCGCGAGACGCGTCTTCAGAATCTCCCGGGGGCGACTCCCACTTTGAATGGCATCCAGAGAACATGACCAGATCCGAACCAAGGAGCGACGTTTCAACAAACGCCTCCGGGTCGTCGAGCCTTGAGCAAACGCTCTTTTTCGAGGGCGAATCAGAAGTTTACGTGCTTCTTGTTGCTCGAGCTCTTACCCATGAAGAGCTTCAGACGATTGTGTGGCTCTTCTCTGGAGCGCGTCATGTTCAGCCGCCGCTTCGCGGCACTTATGTCGGACCACGCAGAGAGATGCTCTCTCCGTGGTCGACCAATACCTCAGACGTGTTGCGTAACGTTGGAATCGAGGGCGTTCGACGGGTCGAACGATTTCGTCCGGTGTCCGGCGAGCCCGCGTTCGACCCGATGCTCGAGATGGTGTTCGACGGACTCGATGACGCCGTTTTGCATGTCGATGGGTCACGGGCACCCAGTGTTTCCGTCACGGACATCGGTGCCTACAGCGCCGAACACGGCCTCGCCTTGTCCGCAGACGAGGTTGAATTTCTTGAGACGACCGCGAAGCGTCGCGGTCGATCATTGACCGATGCGGAGCTCTTCGGATTTGGACAGCTCAACTCAGAGCACTGTCGGCACAAAATATTCAACGGGGCGTTTGTCATCGATGGCAAGCGCATGCCGTCATCCTTGTTCTCCATGATCAAGGAGACCTCAAAGCGCAGTGGGAATCGAATCATCTCGGCGTACAAGGACAACGTCGCATTTGTGAGCGGCTTCCCCGTGCAAGAGTTTGCACCTCAGGACGCTGACGCACCTTCGATGTATCGCTTCCGTGCGATCGACACGGCCGTCTGCGTGAAAGCCGAGACACACAACTATCCGACCACGGTCGAGCCGTTCTATGGGGCGTCGACAGGGAGTGGGGGCGAGATTCGAGATCGCATGGCGGGAGGACAGGGCTCCATCCCCCTCGCCGGGACGGCGGTCTACATGGCGTCCTATTCCCGATTGGACGGCGAGAAGTCGTGGGAGAAATTCGTTCCCGCTCGAGCCTGGCGCTATCAGTCGCCTGAGCAGATTCTGGTGAAAGCCTCAAATGGTGCTTCCGACTTTGGGAACAAGTTTGGTCAACCTCTGATCGTCGGATCGTTGTTCACGTTTGAGATGCTTACCCAACGCGGCGTCTACGCGTTTGATCGCTGCATTATGCTTGCTGGTGGGATTGGCTACGCCGATCGTTCGTCCGCACTGAAGCGGTCTCCGAAGCCGGGCGACAAAGTCGTCCTTTTCGGAGGAGATAACTATCGCATCGGGTTGGCCGGCGCCGCAGTGAGTTCCGTTGACTCGGGCGTGGTGTCGAAGTCGCTTGAGTTGAGTGCCGTGCAACGAGCGAACCCGGAGATGCAGAAGCGCGTGTTTAACGTCGTGAGGGCGCTTGCGGAATCGGGAGCGAACCCGATCGTGTCGATCCATGATCACGGCGCCGGCGGGCACATGAATTGTTTTGCTGAGTTGCTCGAGGAGACGGGCGGCCGAATCGATCTTGATGCGCTCCCCATCGGCGATCCGACGCTGAGCGATCGTGAGATTATTTCGAACGAGAGTCAGGAGCGGATGGGGCTCATCGTTCCTGCCGAAGCCGTGGAGTTTGTGCTCGAGGTCGCGCGTCGTGAGCGAGCACCCGCCTACGTAGTTGGTGAGGTCACGAACGATCAGACGATCCGGTTTGTCGGAATCGATGGACGCGAGCCCGTCGTGCTCGAGACCAGCACGCTCTTTGGCAGCACTCCGCGCTTGGAGATCTCCGGTTCGACCATCGAAGCGAGCGAGCCTCCTCTCGAGTTCCGTCCCGCCACTGGCGATGACCTCTCCCGAGCGTTGCAGGCCGTGCTCTCGCTCGAAGGGGTCGCCTGTAAGGATTGGCTAACGAACAAGGTGGACCGTTGCGTCTCTGGTCGAGTGGCTCAACAACAGACGGTCGGTC
>JADYYL010000255.1 GCA_020853655.1 Deltaproteobacteria bacterium | reverse complement strand
GAGATCTGGAGGCATGGTTGAACCGCCTCGTGCCTGAGAATGATGCGCTCTATACGCACACATCGGAGGGCTCTGACGACATGCCCTCACACATCAAAGCGATACTGACCCAGACGAGCCTCTCGGTCCCCATCATCAAGGGAACGCTCGCGCTCGGAACATGGCAAGGCATCTATCTGTGGGAGCATCGACGCTCACGACATCGGCGCGACATTGTGGTGCACATCGGCCCGTAGCGGTTGATCTTCTCAAACGGAGCGCAGACGGAGGCGCGGTAACCGCTGGCCGAGCGAGAGCTATCGCCATTCCTGCGACACGAGCGAGTGAACCGCTCTAGGGAAGCTCTGATTAAGTATCAGAGCTTCTCTAAAACGCCTTGGAAGGCGTTTGCCGCGGACTGAAACGAAAGTGGAAGTCCGCGAAGCGACTCACGAGGTGCGCCGCTCGAGCGCACGTCGTGATTGGAGCGGCTGAATAAGGCCCCCGGATGGGGACTTACTCAGAGGTTCCCTAGAATTTATTCTTTTGGAAGTACCGCTTGAGCAACGTCAGTCGGTCAGTCTCCACCGGGCTCATATCGTGGTTGTTCGGATCCGACCCGTGCTCGAGACTCCACGGATCTGCCTCGCGGAACGCATGGTAGGTCCAGCTCCATCCAAACTTCTCGAAAAGATCGATGGTGTCCTTCAGATAGAGGAAAGCGCTACGCCCGGGAGCCCAGCGCACGGCGCTAAACTCCCCAATGAAGATCTTCACTTTATGTTTCTTCTGGAACGCCACGATGCGCTGCATGCGTTCCTTCAAGAGGTTCTTGTTGAAGCTTCCCTTCGGATACTTCACTCCCACGCGACGGCCGTAAAGTCCCTGGTGTTGGAACGAGAGCGGGTAATACCAGTGGATGCTGTAGATGATGTTTGTGAAATTGAAGCGTTTGAGCTTCGAAAGCTTAAAGACGTCGCCGAAGGTACTCTGCACGACGATGGGGCGTTCCGCATCGATCGAACGGATCGTCTGTATTAAACCTGTCGCAATCGTATTCCAGTCAGTAAATCCACCCGGGAGCACACGTCTTTGCGCCGGCTCGTTCAAGAGATCGTAACCATAAATAGTAACGTTCCCAGCGTAACGAGTCGCGATCGTTTGCCACGCCGCGTTCAACGCCTCGCGTGCCCACGGTTCCTGAAAGATGCGAGCTTTTGCCAGCGCATCGTGCGGGATGTCTCCCGGAGGGGAGAACAAGTTCACGAGCACTTTCATCCGGTGCTGTTCAAAAACGGGTAGGCGCGCGTCGAGCTTCGCGAGCGCCGTCTCGAGCCACGCCGCGTAGGCAGGACCCGTGGAGAGGTCGTCGCTTTCTGTAGAAATGAGAGGATAGCGCACCACATTCACATTCCACGTCGAAAGATCGGCGACGTCTTGAGGCGTAATATCCGCAGCCACGTTGACACCGCGAAATCGACCCGCGCTTTGCGCATGCACTGCCCCAGGAGCAAGGAGCAGAGCGACCGCAAACGAGAGGATCGCGAGCAACAGCAACCGAGATGAAAAATTCGAGGAGATATCCATTGTCCCGCCGCTTCTTCTGATTTACGGAATCGGCGCCAAGAGAGGGTGCCGCACGCAATGTTCCGTGTCGCCGAGTGATTCGGCTCTTCAACGCACACACCGAAGAGAGCACGTCGCGTGCCGAAGGCACTGCGCCATATCTCCCCCTATCCCTATCGGCGGAATTCTTCCCGCTCTCGAGCTAAGTTCCCGGGAGATCGTGAAGCGTTATCCGGTACTTGTTTGATTTGATGCTTTTTACGATTACTCGCCCCCTGGCGAGCAACGGAGAGGATAGGAATACATTTTCCGGGGCACTTGGAAAATTTTGCGGAGCCGGTTGCGGGTATCAACGGATCGAGACCCGAGCCCAACGGCACGTCGCGAGTGAATCCTCTAGGAGAAGAGTCGATTTCGAGCACCTTCCGAGATCGCCACAACCGCTGGATGCTTGAGCTTCCGCTCGACGGAGATCGCGTAGAACCGGTTCGTGATGTCGTTCGTTCGTCCGACGAGATGAAGCGAAGTGTGTTTCTTGATTTCGCTTTCGACGACGGTCGGCATCGGGAACAACCCATCGCCGGATTCCCCGAAGATCTGCAGAAGCGCGCTGTCGGCAAACTCGCCAACGATGACCGGTTTGATATTTTGCGACTGGAACCAGCTGTCGAGATGATGTCGCGTCGCACTGTCATCCGAGGGGATCAGCATTGGCGCCCCATTAAGCGAGCGAGGAAAGTCCTTTCGGTAACGTAACGCAAGCTTCGATGAGCCAAAGAAGGAGAGGCCGCAATCACCGAGAAGGTGGCTATACGCCTTCACACGCACCTCGGATCCAATCGGCGCGTCAGTGAGCACCACATCCAATTGATGGAGTGCAAGGTCGGCAAAAAGGCGTTCTGGCCGACCTTCTCGACAGATTAAGCGGATCGGGCCGGGAAGTTTGCGGGCGGGCTCCAGAAGCTTGTAAGCGACAAGTTTGGGTACCACGTCGGCGATCCCGACAATCAACGTGCGACGGGTTCCACGTCCTCTGACGTTGTCTTGAAGTTCACGACCGAGTTGAAAAATCTGATCTGCGTATCGGAACGCGATCTCGCCGACCTCTGTCAGTTTGAGCCCTCGACCGGCGCGTTCGAACAACTTCTCGCCGAGATACTCTTCGAGGACTCTGAGTTGCCCACTGATGGTGGGCTGCGCCAATCGCAGCTCCCGACACGCCTTCGTGATGCTGCCTTCGCGCGCAACCGTCCAGAAATAGTAGAGGTGGTGATAGTTCAGCCATTCCATAAACCGACCTTACATCGTGATACTCGATACGTGCATTCCGATTTATCTATTCACTAGATTAGTCATTAATCGCGTAGTCTAGATTTCTGGTTCCAGAGGTTTTCCGACTTTCGTTGTAGAAATGGCGTTCGTTCCGTTCCGGGGATTCGGGAGGCTTTGATTGAGTCAGAGCCCCCTGGATTGCTTGGGCTCCCGTGCCCTTGCTCCCGTGGAAGCAGTGCTCCTCCAGATGGACGAACGAAACTACGGAATGGCTCGCGCCGGAGGAGCAGGAGGTCTAACCTATCGAGTTCAGTCGGCCTCCCCCGTTCGACGTTTCTGCAACGGAGGCCATACAGATACGCCGGTTTCCTAGGAGAGAATAAGCCTGCGATTGCAAACGTCCCCGCAGGACTGAGACATCATGCACATCGATACCGCAGGCACGCCGCTTCAGTGGGTGGCCTTCCTCCTCATCATCGGAATTTTCCTCGCGCTCGACCTCGGAGTCTTTCACCGGAAGTCGCACGCCGTCTCGTTCCGCGAAGCGGTCATTACGAGCATCGTCTGGATTACGCTCTCGATGCTCTTCAATCTCTACATCTACTACCAATTCGGAACCGAGAAAGCGCTGGAGTTCTTCGCGGGCTACCTCGTCGAGAAGGCGATGTCCGTCGACAATATTTTCGTCTTCATCCTCGTCTTTTCTTACTTCCGAGTTCCGCGAGAGTATCAGCATCGCGTGCTGTTCTTCGGGATCCTTGGCGCAATAGTCCTCCGTGGCGTTTTCATTCTGCTCGGCTCGGTCGTCATCCAGAACTTTGAATGGGTGGTGTATATCTTCGGCGCGTTGCTTGTCGTGACGGCTTACAAGTTGATCAAGCAGGGCGAGATGGAGGTCGACGTCGAGGTCAATCCGATGTTCCGTCTTGCAAAGCGCTTGTTTCACGTCACCCCCGATTACCGCGGGACTCACTTCTTCGTGAGGGAGAACGGGATGCTGCTGGCGACACCGCTCTTCCTTGTTCTTGTCGCCGTGGAAGCATCCGATCTTGTTTTTGCTATCGATTCCATCCCAGCGATCTTCGGGATTACAAACGACCCGTTCATCGTTTTCTCCTCTAATATCTTCGCGATTTTGGGACTCCGAGCGCTGTATTTCATGCTCGAAGGCGTGATGGGCCAGTTCGAGTACCTTCGCTATGGACTCGCCGGAGTGCTCGGCTTCGTCGGCACGAAGATGCTCGTTTCTCACTATGTGAAGATTCCGATTGGTCTCTCGCTCGGCGTCATCGCGTTGCTTCTGATCGGCTCGGTCGTCGCATCGATTCTTGTCGATCGAAAACGGCTCAGAACCCAGGCGGCGCTGGAAAGAGGGTCACATTCCGAGCAGCCTCCACTCCCAGGAGCTTAAGGTAGTCGGCGCGCCGAACCTCGCGTGCGCCGAATGTCTTAAACAGAGGCGTCATGACCTGACAATCGATCCAGGGGACGCCCCGCGCTCGAAGATGTTCGACTAGCGCGATGAGCGCCACCTTCGATGCATTTGACTCTTTATAAAACATGGACTCGCCGGCAAAGAATCCGCCGATGGAGACCCCGTAGAGCCCGCCGACAAGTCGGTCTTCGAGGAACGTCTCGATACTATGTGCATGGCCAAGCACATGGAGGCGAAGATACGCCTCCTGCATCTCGTCCGTGATCCACGTTCCAGCCTGAGCCCCTCGCTGAATCTCCTTACGACGATCGGCGCAGCCAGCCATCACGTCCCCAAAGCGCGTATTCATGCGCACCTCGAAGCGTCCTCTTCGGAGCTCCTTCTGCAAACTCTTGCTGACATGTGCTTCGTTCAAAAAAAGCAGCGCTCTGCGGGGCGGCGAGAACCAGGTAATGAGCTCCTCGTCGGCGATGGGCCAGGGGAAGATCGCAGTGCGATAGGCAAGCAGTAGAGATTCCGGCTCCAGATCTCCCCCGGCACAGAGAAATCCGTATTCATCTGCGGAATCGACAGGGGGGAACTTCTTCACCACCATACAATTTCTACAGAGCAGATCGGGCAGGATTTCAAGTCCAGGATGTTCTCAGCTTTTGCTTTTCCGACCATTCCTCAAGCGCGAGCTGAATCAATTGTTCCACGAGCTGCGGAAAGCTCACGCCGGAGGCCTCCCAAAGTTTTGGATACATGCTGATAGAAGTGAATCCCGGAAGAGTGTTGACCTCGTTCACCCAGAATTGATTCGGATTGCTCTTGCTGACGAAGAAGTCCACGCGGGTCAGGCCGCGGCACTCGAGAACTTCGAATGTCTTTACGGCAAGAGCCCGAATGTCCTCGCTCGCCGAAGCAGGCAGATCCGCAGGGATGACGGTCCGGGAACGATCGTCTTCATATTTTGCCGCGTAATCGTAAAACTCGTTCGCCGGAATGACCTCCCCGCAAACAGAAGCCTTTGCCTGATGGTTCCCAAGAACGGAGACCTCGATTTCCCGAATATGCTCCAGCCCTTCTTCCACGATCACTTTCGAATCGAACTGCAGAGCAGAATCGATCGCGGCGCCAAGTTCGTCTTTTCTTTTGACCTTCACCACGCCAACGCTCGAGCCGGTATTCGCTGGCTTTACGAAGACGGGAAAAGTATTTGAAAAATGATTCAGAACTTCACTGAGAACCGCGTCACGCGCGGTCGTCCATCGGGCACGATGAAAACCGTAAAAGCGCGCCGAGGGAATTCCGTGATAGCAGCAGATCTCTTTCTGCTTGATCTTATCCATTCCCAGAGCTGAGCTCAGCACGCCGCATCCGACGTAAGGCACATTCGCCATCTCGAGGAGTCCCTGAAGCGTCCCATCCTCACCGTAACGCCCATGAAGAACGGGAATGATGACGCTGATGGCTTCCTGTGACTCACCGTTGCCAGCTGAGGCTGCAAGTGAAACAAGTCCTCGGGAGTTCGGATCAGGGAGCAGCGTGATCTTTTCGGCGGCATCGAGGACGGCAGTGTTTGTCTCTAAGGCACGTTGTACTTCCGGCCCCTGAAGCCACACGCCGCGCTTTGAGATCGCTACCGGGCGAACATTGTACTTTGTTTTATCGAGCGAGTCGTAGATCGATTTAGCCGAGCGAACGGAAACTTCATGCTCTGTTGATTTTCCGCCAAAGAGCAGGACGACATTCAAACGACTCACGTTGTTTTTGACTCCGACAAATATTTCGATGAAGCTCGTACCTATCCCAATGAGATTGGCAGGATATCTTACCCTGAACCTATGCCACTGCAACAAACACAATCTGAGCTGAGCCGTATCGTTGGCGGAGAGACGAACCCGGAAGCTCACGCTTCGGCGCGCGGGGTGCATTTCGACTCTCGGCAGCTGAAAGGTGGTGAGCTCTTTGTCGCGCTCCCCGGGGAGAAGGTGCACGGACACGACTTTCTCGATCTTGCCTTTGAGAAGGGCGCCAACCTCGCAATCGTTGAAGATCGTGCTGTCTATCTTTCTTCCCGTCATCAATCTCGCTTGATTCTCGTTCCCGATAGCCTTCAGGCCCTTTGGGCGCTTGCGCGCTCACATCGAGCAACGCTTGGCGCTCGCGTCCTGGGCATCACTGGCTCAATGGGAAAGACGACGACCAAGGAGATGTGTGCTGCGCTGCTCACACAGATCGGTCAGGGGAGTTACTCAAAGAAGTCTTTCAACAACCATCTCGGTGTTCCCTTTACCCTTTGCAACGCGGATCCCGCTGATCGCTGGGTGGTGCTCGAGATGGGGATGAATCACCCAGGCGAGCTTCGCGAACTCTCTCGCATGGCCAAGCCGGATGCTGTGCTGATTACCAATATTGCGCCGGTCCACATCGGCCAGTTTGAGAGCCTCTCGGCGATCGCCGATGCAAAGTGTGAAATTCTTGATGGCGTGCTCTCAGGCGGAAAAGTGCTCCTCAACGGCAACGATGCGGAGCTTCTCGCAGCGTATTCTCGAACCGTTCAGTCCTCTGGCAGGAAGGACTATCTGACCTCGTATTTCGGCACCGATGATCATGCCGATGCGCAGCTGCTCGAAGTAAAGACGGTTGTCCCGAGTCGGTTGAGCTGCCGAATGCTGGTCGACCGACAACCTCTCACATTTGAGCTTACGGGACTTGGGCATCACACCGGTGTGCTCGCGAGTGCCGCCGTGCTTGCCGTTCGAAGGCTCTTTCCAGAGGCGGATCTCGACATCGTTCACAGAGGATTTGAGCAGTATACTCCTCCGGCGATGCGACTGAATACGATTCAGATTGCCGATCGAATGATCATCGACGACACCTACAACTCGAATCCAGAAGCGGTGAAAGCCGCTCTGCAGATGCTGAAAGAGTTACAGCTTTCTGGAAAGCGGGTCGGAGTTATTCTGGGAGAGATGCGAGAGCTCGGATCTCACTCCGAGAAGTATCATCGCGAAATTGGCCGCGCGTGCGCAGCTCTCGGACCCGCGTTCCTGATCGCCGTAATGGGAGACGCTCGTTTCATCGCGGAGGAAGCGGATCGGTTGGGGGCTCCGAGTGAGTTCGTGGAAAGTCCGGAGCAGATTGCCGGGCGACTGAACGGGCGAATGTGGGATGTTCTTCTGATCAAAGGTTCGCGGGGGGTGGCACTTGATACGGCGTTTCCTTCAATCCGGAAGATGATTGAGGGTTGAAGTTGGTCAGGCGGAAGTAAACGGAACGCAAATCGCGATGAATGGGCGAAGAGCGCATCGCTGGGGCACTCGAGACGAAAGGGTCACCAGAGACGAGAGAGTCAACCCGGAATGAGAGAGTGACCCGGAGACGGAGGAGAGTGGCAGGCGGTTGATTGAAACACCCGGCCTGCCACAGGTGCGGAGACCTAGCAGAGTGAGAAAGAGCACTCCTCTCAATCGCTGGATGTAACTTTACGCGACCACAAGGTCGACCATTGAGAGAAAGTCTGCGGAAGACGACTTTCTCTCAATCCTGATAGGGAGGCGGCGCGAGAGGCGAAGGAACTGCGTTCGCAGTTCGGAGCGGTTATTCCGGCTCGAACTCGTCCTTCAACGCTTCTTGAATGATCTCGTCGCGGAGCCAGTTTTTCTGCCGGTCGATGAGCTCGAAGAAGTAATCAAGCTCCTCCATCCCTCGGTCCCCGAGGTACGTGGTCACACTCAGGACGAAATCGTAGTTCACGAGGCTGAGCTTTGCGCCGATGAGCCGGTCGGCGACGATCAATGCAGCAGCAAGGAAGCGCTCACACTGCTTAATCGGGACGGTCAGGACGTTGAGACCCATGTAGAGGGTCGTTTCCATCGGACGATTCAACCCTTCGAGGGTAATCTCGAGCTCTTCCTCGTCGGTCGAGGGGACGCACCATGTGCAAACATCGCCCGTGCGCTGACGGAGACACTCTTCGGGCTCGAAGCCCTTCCGAGCAATAAAATCCTCGACGAGACGGGTCGGGTCCTTCCCACCGGATATCTTTTTAATCCGCGGCGGGCCGAATTTCTTAACTTTTGACATCTGTTGAATACGTGAGCGGAGAGAATCTGCCACTTGTGGTCCCCGGCTTATGCGTTATCGACTAACTTCACAATCTCGCGCGACCCTGCCGAGGGGTGTCGCGGCCCCAGAGCCATCAACGACACCCTGATATACGCCATCTGATGGCCGTTTGCACTTCTGAGTATCCCGCCGGCAGTCGCCCGGAGTCTGATGCGCGATCGGGTCCGCGCAGCAGAACTTTCGTGTGATCGGACGGACATAAGAGGTCTAGCCTCGTGACAGCCTATCTCCGCGCGCATGGACAAAAGGGTTTGGCCTCCCCTTCGAAATCACCGGTTACCGACTATACTACTCAGGTTTAGATCGCACTTTTTTCGATGCTTGTGAAATTATCTCAGAGCGCCGAAGAAAAAGTGCGCAAAAAGTATCATCCCCTTCCACCCTTATCGGACTCTAAACACTCGTGGACCAAACAACACTTTATACAATTCTGTTCTTCGGGCTCGGGCT